>CAZJDG010000001.1:0-29279 GCA_964544725.1 Candidatus Woesearchaeota archaeon
ATTTTAGATATTTTAAACTATATATCCAGACAACATTGTCCTTTTAAATGTTTTGGAGCCTCTAGTTTGGATAATGTTTATTAAGTATTAGATTATCGAAAATACATGAATTCTAAACGTAAAAAAACAAAAATTCTTGCAATTGGAGACATTCATGGGGACTCCAGATTAATCAAAAAACTAGCCGAGCAAGCGATAAAAGAAAAAGTAGATCTCGTGATTTTAGCAGGAGATTTGACTTTCTCTGAAATGGAAGCTAAAGGAATAATAAAACCATTTATTGATGCTAAAAAACAAGTTCTTCTAATTCCTGGGAACCATGAACCCTTTGCAACAGCCGATTTTCTAGCCCAGATTTATCCTCCAACAAAAAATATTCATGGATATTCATTTGTAAAAAATGATTTAGGAATTTTCGGAGCAGGAGGAGCAGAAAACATGCCTGGCTTTCCAGGGGTGATAACAGAAGAAAATCTTTTCAGTACTTTAGAAAGAGCTTATTCTGGGTTAAAAGGATTAGACAAAAAAATAATGGTAACTCATATGCATCCTCAAGGAACAAAATCAGAATTCTCAGGTTTTGAAGGATCTAAGGCAGTAAGAAAAGCTATTGAGAGGTTCAAACCAGATATTGCAATCTTTGCGCATATCCATGAAGCCTCTGGAACTGAAGACCAAATAGGAAAAACAAGAGTAGTTAATGTTAGTAGAAAAGGAAAAATTTTCGAAATTTAGTTAATAGATTCACTTAATTTTATATTTTCTAATAACTCCATGTTGGGGTTCTTTATAAGTATAAAAGTCTTTTACATTTCCCTCATCTAAAAAAACATCCAAGGCTCTTAAAAAAACAGAGTGGCTACATAAAAGAACACTTTTGCCTTTAAATTCTTTTTTCAAATAATTAATAAATTTTTTGGCCCTTTCATAAACGTCCAAAATAGATTCTCCTTTTGGAGGCAACCATGAAACTTTATCTTCAACATTCAATTTTTCCCTATATTTTTTTGTCTCGGCCAAAGTTTTCCCTTTTAATTGCCCTAAATCTCTTTCCAAAACCAAACTAGAAATAATTATTTTTGGAGGAGTTTCAAATGTTTTAAGATAAGGAATGATTGTTTGATAAGTACGAATCATCGGACTGATTATGATAACATCGTATTTATTTTTTAATAATTTTGGAACTAACTCTTCTGCTTGCTTTTCACCTAATTTTGAAAGCCCTCCGCAGTGTTTTTCAGAAATTGAAGCGGCCAATTTATTTTCATTACAAAGTCCTTGAGCATGCCTTATTACATAAAGTTTAATCATAGAATAATAACTTTAGTTTCTTTTTTATAGTTATTTATTTAAAATATTTATTAATCAATCAAACAACTTCAAAAATTCACCAAAACCTTCTCTTTCTAAATTTTCTTTCGGAACAAATCTCAAGGCAGCAGAATTTATACAATATCTATCTCCAGTTGGTTCAGGGCCATCTTTGAACAAATGCCCTACATGAGAACCCCCATACTTACTTCTAATCTCAATTCTAGGAAGAATCAATTTAAAATCTTTTTTCCCAACAATATTCCCCATTACAAGAGGTTTTGTAAAACTTGGCCAACCCGTTTTAGAATCATATTTATCTATTGAACTAAACAAAGGTTCTCCTGAAACAACATCAACATAAATTCCCTCATCTTTTAAGTTCCAATATTCATTATCATAAGGTTTCTCAGTTCCATCTTCCTGTGTAACTTTGTATTGCAATGGAGTCAAAAGAGATTTTATCTCTTCATCAGAAGGTTTACTATATTTGACCATATTAATATCTAAAAAATCTGATAGTTTATTTATATTTTCATCTCTTTAATTAAGAAAATTAGATAAATATTAAAATCTTATTTCTAGAAGATTAAAATGCCCCGTAAACCTAGAAAGAAAGAAGACAAGACAAAAGCCGAAAGAATAGCAGAAGAGTATTTTCCCATGGATGAAAATAGTTTAAAGAATACTATTGAAAAAAAGGAAAAAAATCTTGAAATAAAAAATCTTGAAAAAATAGAGATTTTGGCTCTTCCTAAAAAAAAGAAAAAAGCCACAAGAACAAAAAAAACTACAGTCAAAAATAAAACAAAAAAAACTATCCTAAAAGAATTCTCTCCAAAATCTGTTAAACTAAAGAAAAAAGGTTATGAGTTAATAATCACTGAAAAACCTCAAGCTGCTTTGAAAATTGCTTCTGCTTTAGGAAAATCAGTAAAAAGAGATTATCAAAAAATTCCTTATTATGAAATTGATAGAAATGGTAAAAAAATAGTAGTAGTTTGCGCAGTGGGACATTTATTTACTTTAACTCAAAAGATTTCAGGATCAGTTGTCCCAATTTTTGACATAGGATGGGTTCCAAACTACATGGTTAGAAAAAAAGATTTTACAAAAAGATATTACGATACAATTCTTAAATTAGTGAAAGACGCCGGAGAAATAACTGTTGCTACAGATTATGATATTGAAGGAGAAGTTATTGGATTAAATGTTGTGAGATTTGTTTGCGGACAAAAAGATGCAAACAGAATGAAATTCTCTACTTTAACAACTAAAGAATTAAATGATGCTTATGATAAAAAATCTTCGAGTATAAATTGGGGGCATGCAATTGCTGGAGAAACAAGACATTATTTAGATTGGTTTTATGGAATTAATTTATCTAGAGCTTTAATGAACGCAATAAAAACAACAGGAGCATTTAGAATAATGTCTATCGGAAGAGTTCAAGGTCCAACTTTAAATCTCATTGTCCAAAAAGAAAGACAAATTCAAGCATTCGAAGCAAAACCTTATTGGCAAATTTATGTTACAATAAATAATTCTCATGAACTAGAATTAAAACATAACAAAGATATTTTTAATAAAAAAGAATTAGAAAAATTCAAAGATCTCGTTGGGAAAACTACAGAAGCAATAACAAATAAAAGAGAACAAATAATTCCTCCAAACCCTCCATTTGATTTAACAAATCTGCAAACTGAATCATACAAGTTATTTGGCTTAACTCCCTCAAGAACTTTACAAATTGCACAATCCCTTTATCTTTCAGGAATAATTTCATATCCAAGAACTTCAAGTCAAAAACTTCCAGATTCAATTGGGTATCAAGAGATTCTCAAAAAACTTTCAAAAGAATACGATGTTGAAAAATTAATTACTAGAAAAAAACCAATTGAAGGTAGAAAATCAGATCAAGCACATCCCTCAATACACCCAACTGGGGAAAAACAAATTCTTAGTGGAGATGACGAAAAAGTGTATCAATTAATTGTAAAAAGGTTCTTATCTTTATTCTGCGATAATGCCATAGTTGACAACAAAACCGTTTTTATTGAGATTGATAAATTAAAATTTTCAACTAGGGGATCTTCAATTAGAAAAAAAGGATGGATGGAGATATATCCAAGTTCTCTAAAAGAAAAAGAAGTCCCAGATGTAGAGGGAGAAATAAAAATTGCAAATTTAAAAACAGAAGAAAAAGAAACTCAACCTCCAAAACGTTATAGTGCTGCATCAATAATTTCAGAATTAGAAAAAAGAAATCTTGGAACAAAGGCCACCCGTTCTTCTATAATCGAAACACTTTATGATAGAAATTACATAAAAGAAAAAAGTATAGAGGCAACTTCATTGGGAATTTCATTAATTAACACTCTAGATGAACACTCCCCAATAATTATTGATGAAAAATTAACAAGAGAATTCGAAAGGGAAATGGAAGACATCTCAAATTCAAAAAAAGATTTTGAAAAGAAAGAAAAAAAGGTAATTGATAAGGCAAAGGAAACCATCACTAAAATTGCCCATCAGTTCGAAGAAAAGGAAAAAGAAATAGGGGACGAATTATTGAAAGCAAATGCAGTGTTGATGGAAAAAATGAAAGAAGAAAATAAACTAAATATTTGCCCTAAATGTAAAAAGGGAGATTTAGCAATAACTTATTCTAAAAAAACAAGAAGGCATTTTGTAGCATGTAATAAATATCCTGAATGTAAAACAACCTACTCTTTACCCCCAAATAGTTTACTTAAAAAATTAGATAAGAATTGTGAAAAATGTGGATTTCAAATGCTAATGAGTCTCAGAAGAAGTAAAAGGCCTTGGATATTTTGTTTCAATAGTGAATGTGAAACAAATAGAGAAAGAATTGACGAATATAAAAAAAGAAAGCAAGGGTCAGAAGACCCTAGCTAATTCGTCTAAAATCAGCCAAATTAAAGAACAAGAAGAAAATTGATTATTTCTTTTTTCGTTTTGGTTTTTCTTTTACATCAACTTCGCAAGAATTATTACAACATTTTTTACATGCAAACTGATGAACTAAAAGTAAAGCTGCAGATACAACAACTATCCACCACGAAACTGTAGTCGAGAAAATTAAATCAGGCCAAATCACAAAGACCAAGATAAGCACTGGTAAAAGTTTCTTAAGCCAATCACATTGGTATTCCATTTTTTTATTTTATTTAACTGAGGTTTATTTTCTTCTCCTCTTAGAACTTAAAAGATCTTCAGGTATTGAAATTCCACAAGCGCTACATGTAGCTGAATGGAGTAATAACAAAATACCAGCAGCAACTAAAACCCATTTAGAATAAATAAATTCTGGAAGAAAAGCAAATACAATTACAACTATTCCTAAAACAACCTCAACAAACCTACAATTATGTCTAAACATTTTCACCTCCTTTAATTTAATAACAAAGAATCATTAATAAATCTTTTCAAAAATAATTTAAAAGATTTTATTAGAAAAATCGAGAATCTATTTTTCAAAACTACTTTCTCATTTTTTTTGGTTTCCCAAGTCTTCCAAGAGTTTACTTCTTTCCAGAATTTTAGAACTCTAAAATATTAGTATAAACTTCAACCATTCTAACATCCCCATTTCGCTCAATACCAAATCTTGTTTTTTCTAAAGTATTTTTATCTCTTCCAGTATTTTTTCCCACATAAGCCCTAATCCCAAAAGGATAAGGTGAAAAATCTTTTTCAATTCCTGCTCTCCAGTTAGTTGGTTGCTTTTGACTATTAAATTCTAATTGAACTGATCCAAAAACTTTCCAATGTTTTGCGAAAGTATAAGGAATTTTCAATTCTAAAAAACCCTTATAAGGATATTTTGGACCCCTCTTGCTCCTATCCCATAACGCCGAAAAAGTATAAAGAGGTGTTGTTTGATATGCGTTATATCCTACTCAACCCTCTCCAAACTTAAACTTACCCCCAAGTTGGTATGAAACAACATCAATCACTGGAGAATCAATGGTAACTTCAGGATGTACTGAAAAGAATCGTTCATATTCTACATCTCCCTCAATCAGTCTATCAGAAATATGATCATTCCCCACCCCTACAAAAATATTTTTATTTTCTCCAAAGTACCATCTAAAATCTAAATTAATATGATAACTAACTCCAAGTATACTAGCATCCCATTCATCAGAAACCCCCACTTTAATTTTTTGAAATATTGTCTGCTGCTCGGCACCAACCCCTAATACAAAGTCTTCATAACCTAAAAGGGCCTTAAATCCAAGTCTTCCATCTCCTCCGATCAACTCATCCATTGCAGCAGAATCTCCGTTTCTTAATGCCCCCAATCCAAACTTAGAATCTTCAAAGAAAAAAGAAGCTCTTCTTTGAGGTTTTGTTTTACAAGTTAAAACTAAATTTCCACTATCACCATCAACTTTACAATCAAGACCTTTCTTCTTAAAACTTTCATACCTTTCAGGCACAGGCATAGTAAAATAAGATTCTTCTCTGTTTTTTGATACTTTTCTTAATTTTGATTTTGGAACAGCAGGTTCTTGAGGTTCTGAAGGAAGTGCAGCATCAGTAGTAGAAGGATTCAAGACCGAAAGACCATAATATAACATGGGAGCCACAAGAGTAGAGCCCAATTTTGTTCTCCAATTCATTAAAAACTCCAAATTTTTTTCTTATTTAAACTATATAGATAATAAAACATATCTGTAAGAATATATATGTTACTTTAATTATAAATCTTTTCAAAACCATTTTTTCAATTTTGTTTGATTTCCTAAATCTTCTAAGAGTTTACTTCTTTCCAGGATTTTAGAACAATCAAAATTAAATTTAATATTACCTATTTTTTTTACCCCTTCAAGAAGATCTTCCCTACTCAAGAATTCCATTTTCTTCTGCAATGCTTTCCGAACACTTTCTCTAACAACCCACACCCCTAATGCTGCCCAATAGCTCGGTGTCTCAAGTCTTATAACCAAAACAGAAGCCTGTCGCTTAATACTATTCAAATATTCTAAAATAGGTAATCGTGCAGCATAATAACCTCCTGCAGTCCCTGAAGCATAATTCTTTCTTCCAAAATGACTTTCAAAATCCGTCGCAGCTTTTAATTCTTGGCTAGGATTCCAAGAACTTCCAGGCATATACAATTCAAAAAGCTCATAAGAAAAAACATTTGGAAAAAGTAAAATCATATATTGATTTCCCATGAATTCTCCAAAAAACAATTCATAATTTTCAATCCACTTGTAATCTTTAAGATTGCTAATAAGTTGTTTTCCAAGAGTATCGTCTGTAGCAGTTATGCTCCATCTTGTGGGAACTAATCTCTTTTTTGTTTTCATTCCCAAAACACCCACACTCAAAATCTTACTTAAAGAATATTCATCAAAACCCTTACTATACAAATAATCAATCCCCTCGCTTGCTTTCAAATCATCATTAATAACTTTGTCAACTCTACGACTGACTTTAACATTCCCTGTTATCTTTGCTTGTTTCAATCCTGCTTTCATTCCATGTGGCGTAACAACCCTATCTTTTTGGTTTTCAAAATTCAAACCCCGTTTCAATTCCAATTCAACATCAACAGGTTTTGATGCAACAGCAATCTCTTGCGCAATTTGAACAAATTTTTTCTTAGCTCTAGAATCACTTACATTTGATTGAAATCTCGAGTTAAGTAATCCTTCACGAATTTTCACAACATCATTAATTTCAAAATTATTATTTGCCCAATGTTTTGCATCATCATAAAGCCAAGCATTCTCATCCCTAGCCAAAGGACTCAAAATTCCAACATTAACTAAAGGATATCTCAACTTACTCCCAATAAAAACACTCGGAGGAGAATTGCTATCCAGTTTTGAAACATTCCCAATATTTCTTGTTTTGAAACTTGTCTCAGCTATTTTCTTTATAACTTCAAATTTTATATTTGTTAGATCCATTAAGAAAAAAGTTTAGGGAAGTTTATAATAATTTGTGGGGAAGAAGTTTAGTTTGATGAAATTAATCATGAAACATCAAATTCCCAGTTTACCTCAATAGAATCTCCTCCATAATCAAATCTTGCATAAACCCTATAATTTCCCACCTCATTAACAACAACATTCAAAGGATTAAAGATTGCATCAAGTTTTATTAAATCATTTGCTAGAATAGTTTGCTGAATATTATTAATAACTATTTGGTTATCCTCCCATACTCCGTTATTTTCTTTTTGAATTTTTATTAAAAGTGTTCCAGAAACATCTTCATTTTTTCCATTAACTATTTTAGATTGAGGTCTAGTTGAAGGTATAATTGGAGGAAGGTCTGTTGTTTCATCTCCTTTAGTACAATTATAACACCCAGTATGTTGGGGATCATGTTGAAACATTGGCCAGCCCATATTTTCCAAATCATAAGGGGAATTTAAATCTAAAACATAAACAAAATTCTCTTTTCCCAAGACTATTTCTATTTTCCCATCATTATCTAAATCAATAATAGATGGAGGATTATTTCTAGTGATATGAAATGATCTAGGCTCAGAAGGTAGAAATAAATTAAATTTAGTAAATAAATTATTTTCTGTATTAAAATAACCAAAACCATAGGAATTACTAACACCTAATAAATCAAGGATATTATCATTATTTAATTCCCCCATTATAGGAGTATAGTCTAAATTTACTCCACTTCCTTCTATTTCTAAAGGAGGCATTCTAAATACAATATTACCATTTTTATCCATTATTGAAGAACCACTTCCCAAATTCAAGGAAACTTCAGGAATATTATCTTTATTCATATCATATAAACCAACTGGCCCAGGAGTACCTCCTTCTTTAACACAAAATTGATTATTTAAATTTCCTTGCCAATCAAAAATAAAAAAATAAAGATTACTATAAGTTTGGATTTCTCCCCTATACAGATAAGAACACTCTTCAGAATAAGTAGTGTTCATATTAAAAATACCAATCTCCAAATAATTATCATTATTAAAATCGGCAAGTACAGGGGGATTAAATATATTAAAGGCACTATTTACTGGTTTTTCAATTTCCCATAAAAGGGCACCATTACTATTAAAAGCATATAACAATGACTTTCCAGATAAAATCAGTTCTTTATCTCCATCATTATTAATATCTCCTACTGAAACATAGAGTATGTATTTTTCTTTATCTATATATTTAGGCCATCCTTCTAAAAAAGATCCATCATTATTAAGCACATTAATGACCGACTTTTCACCAACATTACCTGGAATTAAAATGTTTAAAAAACCATCATTATCAATATCACTTAAAGTTACTTGGCCCACTGAATTTACTTCAAGATTTGCAATTTGTTTATTTCCTTTATTAGAAAGAACATAAACACCAACATTATTAGCATATACTATTTCATCAAGACCATCATTATCAATATCTCCTACAGCAGGGGACCCATGTGGCCACCAATTTGAAATTAAAGGAGAATTCATCATAAGACTTCCATCAGAATGAAATACTGAAATTATTACATCAATATTTCCAAAAGACATCCCCCCAGTATTTATTGTAGGCACAATAATTTCCAAATTCCCATCACCATCTATATCCCCAAAATTTAATGGAGAGATGATGAAAAAATCTAAATATTTTGGCCATCCTTCTTTTAATTTAGATTCATGATACATAAAAGCATAATCTTCACTTACCTCATCTTGATTATTTGAAACAACAAGCCTAAAATAAATAATTCCTTCTTCCAATGAAGAGATATCAAATCTAGATTGCAAAACATCATTTGTTATGGGTGTTGATGATTCGCTTATTTTTATCCAACTCTCTGGATAAGGGGGATTTCCAAAAAGTCCGGATAAGAAGAGATAAAAATTATCATAAAAAGAAGACAAGGGAGTATTTGTTTCAGAATATCCATAGTAAAGGGTGTAATTCACAAAATTTTCACCAGTTGCTGTGCCTTTAATATCTAAAAAACCACCATTTTTCATAGCTTCAATTGATTCAAGAATAGCGATAGGTGGTTTTTTACTTTTAACAGATCCCAAAATATCAATTTGGCCTTTTCCCTGAATAGTTGGATGTATTTTATTATATGTATTACCTGAATAAAGAACATTAACATCTTTGGCAGTATTTTTTAAAAGCATTTTTATTTCTTCAGGAGTCCAATCAGGATGCGCTTGTTTTATTAAAGCAACAGCACCAGAAACATGGGGAGTTGCCATTGAGGTTCCAGAAATAGCAACGTGTTCATCATCAGAATTGCAATTAGTGTCTGCATTAGAAAATACATTATCCCACTGAGCAGCACAAATATTAACACCAGGGGCAATAACATCTGGTTTAATTAAACTTTTTATATCATTTAAATCTCCCCAAATAACAGGACCCCTAGAACTAAATCCTGCAATATACCCATTTTTATAACTTGCACCAACAGTTATTGCTTTTCTTGAGGTTCCAGGGCTTCCAATTGTTCCTGGAGAAGGACCAGAATTTCCCGCAGCAATAACTGCAACGACCCCTGCATCAACAACATTATCTATGGATTGACTCACAGGATCGTCAGGATTTCCTGAACCTCCAAGACTTAAACTTATAATATCTAAATGATCTGAATAGTCTCCATCTTGGTTTGGATCAATACTTCTTTCAATTGCTGAAATAACACCAGACATTGTTCCTGAGCCCCGTGAATCTAAAACTTTATATGCAACAATATTTGCATTGGGAGCAACACCTTTCAAAATCCCATTTCCTCCAGCAGTCGCAGCAACATGTGTTCCATGACCCATATCATCCATAGGATCGCCGTCATTATTAATAAAATCCCAACCACCAATAACTTTACAGTTAGCTCCGAAACAACCCCCTAAATCACCATGAGTATAATCTACACCAGTGTCAATAATTCCTATTGTAATTCCTTTTCCTGTTAAACAGGATTGACCACTTGTTGTACAATCATTTCCATTAACGTCTAAACTCCAAACATCATCAGCGTTAATTAAAGGAACAGAATCAGACAGAGTAATATTAACTCTATAATTTGGATAAACTTCTTTAATCTCACTTAATTCTTTTAATGATTCAGCTTCTTCTGTTGTTATATTTAATGCAATTCCATTAAATGTTTTTTCATATTCTCCTAAAATAGATAACTCTTCATTTGAGACAACTTTCCCTGTAATTAAACTAAGAACAGAATTAAATGTTCCTTGGCTTCTTTGATTTATTTTCTGTAAAGCTTTTTGTTTAAAATTTTGATGTTCTTGTTGGATATCCCTTCTATGTATTTGAAACTTTTCCTGGACATTTGAAGGAGTTGTTGGTTCAAATCTTTTTGGTAAAATAATTGAAAAAACTTCTGCAAAAAAACTTCTTATCCCCTTTGAATTTATTTCGGCTTGAACTTCCAATCCAATTCTTTTTGAAATTAGAGGTTCTTCTTTTAATTGAACTATATAACCCTCAAATTCTGGCTGTTCTAGAAATTGTTCTTTATTAGAAAAGTTAAAATTTGTTAAAATTGGACCTTGATTAAATAATTGTTCATAATTATTTGTCGAGATAGCATCAATCTGAGATACCTCCCCTTGATTTATTGTCATACCTGTTATTTTATTCTGAATTTCATCTTCAGGAGGATCAGTTAAATTTATTTGTTCTCCAATAATGTAACTATCTTTAAGTGTTGCTACTGAAATTTCTATATCTGAGGTATCCTTGATAGTAAAATTCAAAATATTTTCTTTCTCAATAGCTTTCCTTAAGGTATCTTCTGCAAAAATATCGATGAAATATTTACCAATTAAAGGTGATGTGGGAACTACCCATTTACCACTATAAATTCCATCCCCTGCATTTAAATCCCCATTTACAGAACTACCTTCATCATATAGAATCACTGTAGCAATGATGCTTTCATCAGGATTTTGTATTAAAGCGTAAGGATTCTGTGTTATTATTTGAGTATTTGTTAATATTCCAGAGGGATCAGTTATATTAGCTGTAATTATGAAAACTGTTCCAGACATTCCTTCATTAGGTGAAATTCTACTCCCAAAAATCAAAGGTGGGGTAATATCTATACCTCCATCATTCCCATTACAATTGTTATCAATACCATCTCCAATAATTTCAGTAATACCAGGATGAATATTTGGATTTGTATCATCACAATCGTTTCCATAAGTAGAACAAGAATAACCATAATAAAGGCCATCAATAAGTTTAGCCCAAGAACCCACACAAAGGATAGCAGCATTTGCATAACCGTCATTATCCTTGTCACAATCCTCATCCCTATATCCATCATAATTGTTGTCAATGCTATCACATATTTCTGCTGAAGGTTCTGTACAGGCACCATTCCTACATTCAAATTGGCATTCATATGAATCAATCTTTAACCCAACTGTTTCATCACAATAGCGTTCAGCTAATACTTTTCCATAAGGGCTAACACTATTATCACAGTAATCTTGAGCATTACTTTGGGATCCATCCGAATAATTAATCTGGATTATTCCATGAATTGGGTAATTAATTCCACCATCAGAGTCTGCACATGTAAAAGAAATACTTCCAGTACATTGTTGTATTAGTGGAACTTCAATCTGATTTTGAAGAGTATAACAATTATTAATATCAATACACTCTCTAGATTGATAAGAACTTTTACACACGCCCCATTCAGTACAATCCCAATTTGGAATACATCTCTCTTCAATTGCAGGATCAACACATCTCCCCCGACTACATATTTTTCCTTCGACAGCACAATCATAATCATAGGTTGCTCCTGTTCTATCTAAATTACAATTTCCATTATCATGAGTTAAACCATATCCAAGAATTTGGTTATTATTGGTTGCATAACCCGCTCTATAACCACAACCATCAGACCTACAAATATATTCACTTATACGTTCACCAACTCCTGTACACATATCGGAACTTTCCCCAGTATTCGCTAATTTTATAGTCCCTCTTGTGGTATAGTCAACCCCTCCATCAGTTTCTGTACACCCATTTATAGTTGTTACTTTCCCAGTAATTTTACCATAAAAATCAGAAAAAGAAAATGCAGAAATAAATGATATTAAAAGAATTGAGAATAAAATAATACTAACCAACAATAACCCCTTTCTCATTCATAATTATAAGGATTAAGTGTTATAAATATTCCCTAAATCCAACTCTATAATCAAAATCTTTATCTCTTACTTCAAATTTTATATTTCCTAAATCCATTAAAGAAGAAGAAAGAAGATAGTTTATATTATTTTATGAGTCTAATATGAAGTTTCCTAAATTTAGTAGGACTATCTCTAACAAAAAATCCAAATTGTCTATTACTTATTCCTTCAGAAGATAAAAAATCCCTCCATACTTTGACTATTCCAAAATCGTTAGAAATCAATGAAGAATGCCCCCTAGTATTGGCAATAATTGCTCCAGAAATAAACAAATCTTTATCAACCTCTCCAACCCCATACCCTTCACAAGATTCCCTAATCTTTTCTTCAATTCCTTCGTAAAGCTTCCATTCTTTTTTATCTAACTGAAGAATTCTATTCTCATTTTGAATGGTGGAAACCAAACGATTAGTTTTTTTAATTCGCTTTTTTGTTTTTCTAATAGAATTAATTTCTTTCGAACTTAAATATCTGCCGCCCTTTATATCTTTCTCACCGTAACCCAAAAAATAACCCGATTGAGTAGGATCGTATTCTCCCAAAACACTATAGGTGACATAAAGGTTACTATTATTTCTAAAATGTTTAGCAAAAAAAATTGCAGATTCATGATTCACAAAACCATTTCTTTCAGTACCATGGGATTTCATTGAAGAAAGCAATGCACTAGTATCAACTAAAACGAAATCATAATTTTCGGTGATTTGATCCAACGAAAAAATATCTTTAGAGTTCTTTTGAGAATTACCCATAAAAAAATTATTAAGAAATTGGTATTTAAATTTAACTAAATCCAACCTTTTCGAAATATTCCTTTATCTCTAACCTCAAAATTTAACTCCTTATTTGGCAGACTTCTATGTTTTAATAAAACTGCCTTCCTTCTTCTATTTTCAATTTGCAATTCAATTATGCATTTACTCCAATACTTTAATAAATCTCCACCAACAATATTTACTTCACGCTTGATTCCCTTTTTCAAATCCTCCTCAGAAAGAAATCCTGAATAAACCTGATTAGTTAAAATAACGGGAATTTTTTGTTTCCTAGAAATCTCAGCAAGAATCCTCATTTGTTCTGCAACTTTCCAATTCAATTCTTTTATTTTATTTTCATCTTTTCTAATCTCCCCAAGTTCAAGCCTATAAAGAGTAGTCATACTATCAACAACAATCAAGCCAACATGTTCTTTTTTTATCTTATTCAGCAAAAGAGAAAAATTCTTCTTTTGTTCTTCAAAACTTGTTGGTTCAAGCAAAAAAATATTCTTCAAGACTTCCTCATAACCATCTCCAACAATTTGTCTAACTCTATCAACACTAAATCCTCCTTCAGTATCCATAAAAAGAACTTTATTTCCTCGCTTTGCTTGACTGCATGCAGCTAAAATTACAAAATTGGTTTTCCCACTTCCAGGAGGTCCAGCAAGCATTGTAATCACATCTTTTTCATAACCTCCATCAAGCCACTTATTAAGTTCAAAACTTCCCGTAGAAATTTTCTCAGTTTTCAAAATCATGAAATTCAAAATTAGAACAAGTTAATAAGGATTTTCGTGAATTACTTCAACTTTTTAAAATCAGAAGCCACATTATCCAAATCTTTTGTTATAGCAGAAACTGCATCATTCACTACTTTTTTAGCAATCTTGCCTTTTGTTTGGACTTTTAAAATAGGATTTTTTGTAGGATGTTCTCTTTTCCAAGCTACAAATGTAACATTCGAATCCTTATTCAAATAAACCCTAAGAATTTCTGCAATAGTTAAATCACTCAATTCTACTTCCAATTCTTCTTTTGAATTCTTAAGAATATTGACTTCCATATCAAAAAATCCAAAAGATTATTTATAAAGCTTTCCGATACTACTTAGAATCCTCTAACAATTCAAAATCTCCAGAATCAGGCTTTCCCACTTCTTCCTCTTCCTCTTTCTTAGGCGATGTGTATTCTGAATCTCTAGTTTTTTCTTCTTTCTTAGGCGATGTGTATTCTGAATCTCTAGTTTTTTCTTCTTTCTTAGACGATGCGTATGTCCAATCGCTTTCATCAAAGATTCCCCTTTCTTTTTCTTCTTTCATTTCTTTTAAATCTTCAATAGTCAATCCTCTAAATTTATCCTTATCAAAATTAGCAATTTCTTTTTCAGTTTCAAACTTAGGATATTCCATATCTTCCATTGGTTTTTCAACATCTTTTCTTAATCTTATAGAAAGAAAATTCTCCACTTTTTTAACAAGGTCAATATCATTAACAATTCCTCTTTCAAACATTCTTAAAGAAACTTCAGATTCCTTAATTTTATCCGCCATTTCCTTCTGCATTAAATGCTTACTTCTCCTTGCCCTCATAACAATCCAATGAAAATTATCAATTAACTTATCTCTAAAATCAGTCGTTCCCACAGTTCTCCTAAAATTCCTATTAACAATCTCTTTCAACCTAACTTCTTCTTTTTTTTGTTCCTCATTCTTTTTCTTTTTTCTATCTGCAAATCCAGACATTCTAGAAAGCCTTTCATACACTGTTTGCATTTCGTCCTTTTCTACAATATTAGACTTCTTAACAATAGGTAAATTCTCCTCAAAAGAACATTTTCTACAAATCTTATCAATTCCTGTCAAACGTACTACATCAAACAACAAAGCCTTTGAATCAGAAACTTCACATCTATAACAATATTCCATCAATAACTGAGTTAGAATTTATTTTTTAAGATTTAGGTGTTATAAAATAGTTAATTCAAATGACTCTCAATATCATTTATATTCTCTGGGTTAACAACTAAATCCTCCCCATTAATAATCAAGGTTAAAGGTTCGTCAATCCCAAATTTATTTTTTAGCTCACCTATAATTTCACTATCCAAATTAATATCAAAAGAGTATATCATTAAATTTTCATTTCTCCGATAAACCGTACTTAACAACTTCCCCAACTCCTCGCTAGATTCACCGTCTTTGTTTTTATTTGAATAAAAAAATAAAATTGTTTGGATATCAAACCCACATTTCTCATTTAACAAATTCACAAAATCAAAATGTTCTAATTCAATTAGAGTATAAAATTTCTTTCTAAATAAAACATTTTTATCATTTTTCCCAAGCTTATTTTCTAAGTCATCAATAATTCTCCCTTGAAAATTTAAATCTTTAGAAACCTTGTCAAAAGATTCTTCATTACAAATAGGTTTATCAAAAAGAGAATAATCTAATCTGTGAGAAAAAATATCATAAGCAAGATTTCCCTGTAAACTTGAAATCCTCTGAAATTCCAGATAGGACAAAGAATAACTAATCCCAAAAACCATTAGAAAAACAAAAGTCCCAATTAAAAAAGATATCAGATATCTTGATTTACTTCTAAACATTCTTTTTTCCATTTCAAATAAATTAGTCTAAAACTTATATAGGTTTCTATCTCCATTTAACTTGTTTAGTAAATATTATGTGGAAAATTGAAACAATCCACCAAAAACCAAATAGTATCGCGAAAAACAAAAAAAACAAAAAAAGATTAATAATTGTTCCAGGCAATCTTCCTAATTTTCTTGAAGCATAATAAAGATAAAATCCTAAGATCCCTATAAAAAGGAAAACAAAAATAATAACAGGTTTGCTAAAATACAAAAATAAAAATCTTTCAAAAACGTAAAAATTAAGATTAAATGCGTTAACAAAATCAAAATTAATTTTTTGTAAAAAAAGTAAATCACTTCTGATACTAAAGAGAGTCTTAAAAAATAAATAAACTGTAACTAAAACAGCAAGAAAAATACTAACAATTGCCACAGGGATAACAAAAGTTCCCAAGTCCCCGTATTTGGAATTTATTACTTTTCGATAATTCCATAAATTTTTCATTAGTCCAAAATACCATCTTCTTCTCTGAACAGTCAAAGCCATAAAAGATTTCATGGCAACAGTATAAGCTGGAGCCTCGGGACAATTTTCAATTCGATATCCCTTAGATTGAATCCTTAAAGCCATTTCTAAATCTTCGGTTATATTATCTTCTTCATAAACTCCATATTTGTCTAAAAAACTTTTTCGATAAGCGGTAAATGCTCCAGGCGTGATATAAATTGCATTAACTGAAGCAAAAGCTTTCCTTAAAAAAAGACCCATCAAATACTCCACATGTTGAATTCTTTGTAGGATATTTCTTGGATTGCTAATAATCATTGCAGGAGTAGTGGCCATGACTTCTTTGTCTTTAAAGAAACGAACCATTCTTTTCACGCTTTCAGGATCAACAGTGGTATCGGCATCCATACTAAAGACAATCTCTCCTTTAGCTTTTGTAAAACCAAAATTAAATGCAGCCGCTTTGCTCCCTCCGCTTTTTTCTCTATGAAAAACTTTAATTTTTTCATTTTGGAATTTTTTAGCAATCTCAAAAGTGTTATCTTTGCTTCCATCATCAACAATAATAATTTCTAAATTTGGATAATTCGAACTAGAGATTGACTCAATTGTTTTTGCTATAGACCATTCTTCATTATACGCAGGAATGATAACTGAAACTGAAGGCAGTTCATCATCCTCATAAAGTAATTTTTTTCTTTTTGATTCTGCTAAAAAACTAAGAATGTAAAAAGCTGTTGCAATCAAACCAATGTAAATAGAAAGATAAATTATGATGATTAAAATCTCAGGCATTATTCCTCCACTATTTCCTTTAGTTCTCTAAAATCTTTTTTTTCACCAACATTAAAATAATCATAAAATTCCTCACTCAAAGAAAGCTCATAAGTATGACCCGTCTTTTTCTTTTTTATTAAATTCAAATCCTTGAATTTCTTTATGTGATCATAAGCCTTATTACTTCTTATCTTAATCAAAACAGATTGCTTAATTGGTTGTTTATAGGCAATAATCGCCAAAGTTTCTTGCTCTGATTTAGAAAATTCGGAATTTCCCGTAGCCAATTTATTTACAATATTTGCATATTCTCTTTTAACATCCATTTTCCAAGAACCATTTCGCTCAACAATTTCCAAAGCAGACTCCTCTTTTTCATATCTCTCTTGCAATTTTTCCAAGATTTCCTTAATCATTATTGGATTCAAATCACTCAACGAAATCAACTCCTGCATAGAGAGAAATCTTCCAGAAATGAAAAAAATCGCCTCAAGTTTTTTTGTATCTTCTTTTTCCCTATTTTCATCAATTTCTTTAGCAGTTTTACTTGTAAGTTCCATATTAGAAATAATCATAAAAGTCTTTAAAAATTCTTAGTTAAATCTTAAACCGAAGTATGGAACCAATTCCTCCGAGATTCTTAAATTGTTCTCCTTCTGTAGTTTCCGTAGAAATAACCTCAATATTTGCTCCGGTGCTTTCAGCCATTTTTTTAAGCTCAATTGTAACAGCTTTATCTATTTCTTTTGATAAAAACAAAGTGTCGACCGCACCATACTTCAAAGCGTTCCTAAGATTTTCTTCCCCAAGAATTGACATATCAGGATTGCTTCCCAATGCATCAAAAAATCGTTCCATCAATTTCCTTTCTTTAATTATTTCCTGACTTGCCAAAATATCCTCTGCCTTGATTACAAGCTCTTTCAAACCAGATTCATCAGTGTCTCCAATATTTACTGCACCAAGAATTTTATCCCCCAATTTTGTAGCAAGATAATCTCCTTCTAAAAATTCATCCTTTGTGGGGATTGGACCCCCAACTAAAATTCCTTTAAGTTTAGGCATTTCAAAAAAAGTATCTTTCATTTCATTAGCAATTCTTTTGTAAAAATCTTTAGTCAATCCCTCAGTAATTCTATGGAACCTCTGACTACTCTGTCCCCCGGCTCTAACTTTACTAGGAATCCCTGAAGTCATTTTATGTAAAACTTCAATCCTCTTCCCTTCAAGTAAACCAATTGTTGCTTCTTTCCTATCCATAACCAAAAGCCCAAAAACTTCATCAACTTCTAGCATAGTTTGTAAAGGTTCCAAAACAAATTCTTTATCACATCTATACAACCTAACTTTCAAAGGCATTGGAGGTTCTATATCCCATATTTGCAAATCAGTCTGTCCTTCATCAGGAGAAATATTCCCACAAAAAAGAGCTAGACCATTCTCAGGTGTTTTCTTCAAGGTTTTCAAATGTCTTACAATTTTATCCAAAGCTTCAGAAACATTCTTCCTTGTAGCTGTAGATTTAATATTCTTAGCAGTACCTTTTTCAGTTTCAAGTTGTCTCTGAACCGAATTCACATCATATCCTGCAGAGATATAAACAGTAATAAGCTCCGTCTGTCTTCCTTTATATCCTTCAAGAGTCTGTAAAACTTCTTCAAGTTCTGCTTTAGTTAGTGCCATAACTAGATTATATAAGGGCAATTTATAAAATTAAGTGATATTAGAAAATAATTTCCCAAGAAAATCACTTGGTAGGGAAGGATTTTCTCCTTGATGATATTCCCTTAAAGATTCTTCCACTCTTGCATATAATTCCTGTTGGGTCTCTCCATTTTTAAAATATCTAACTTCAAGGATTCCTTTCTTGTAATCCTGAATGCTCATTTTTCTTTCTCGCCCTTTCTTTCCAGAAATTTCAAGATATAATCTAGAATTCTCGTAGTGTCTTCTATCTTTTATCGGGGGATCAAATAAAATTCTCCTTAGTCTTATTTTTTTAAGATCTTGTTTATCAAGCAACAGAGAATCAACTTCCATAAAAAAAACAAGAATTATCTAATTTAAAAGGATTATGAAAATTAAACAAACTCAACTTTGAATTTTTTTCTAGGGGTAAAGACAGCTGAACCAGAAACAGCCATAAAATCTTTTTTATGTGGCCCAATTGCATTATAATCCTTAATTGGAACAGTTGAATTCACAACCGAATTCATAGATTTTTTTGCCTCTGATTTTTTCTGTCTAATTTTTGAGAGATTACTTATGAAAATGTCCCAAACCTCTAAATCATTTTTCTTACTAGTTATCTTAAATTCCTTAGGCCACTCAGAGAGATGGATACTTTTCACTTTCTCATGCTTCCTAAAATATTCCTGATAAATTTCTTCAGAAATATAAGGTGTTATTGGGGCCATTAGTTTCAAAACTGCCAACAAAGAATGATAAAGAACATAACCTGCAGATTCCTTTTCTTCTTTAGTTCCATTGTAAGTTCTTTTCTTAACAATTTCTAAATAGTTATCTGCAAAATCTTTCCAAAAAAAATTACCTGTTTCTGATTTAGCGCGAGAATAATTGTAATCTTCAAAAGATTCGGTTGATTTTTTTATCAACTTATTTAATTTCACTAAAAAAATTCTATCCAACTCCAAAAGTTTTGGTTGTTTATCAAATTTAGAATTTTTCAGATTCATAAAAACAAATCTAGTAGCATTCTTGATTTTATTCGTAAATTTCTTACCAGTAACTAAATCCTTTTCTTGGTAATCCAAATCTTCCCCAAGTTTGGAACCTGCCGCCCAATACCTCAAAGCGTCAGCACCATATTGATCCATAACTTCTTGGGGTTTGATGACATTTCCTTTTGACTTTGACATTTTCTCCTTGCCTTTTGTAACAAATCCAGATATAGTGGTATTTTTCCAAGGAGTTTTTCCAAAATGTAATTGTGATTTCAAAACGGTATTAAAAAGCCAGAAAGTTATTATGTCATGAGCTTGCGGTCTCAGATCCATTGGAAATAGTTTCTTCTGTAAATCTTTAGGCATTAATTGTATTGCAATTTGGGGGGTCATCGAAGAAGTAAACCAAGTATTCAAAACATCTTTCTCTGGAATAATATTCGAAGATTTACATTTTGGACATTTATCTTTTGGAGCTTTATCTTTCAAAGGGTCCACTGGAAGTTGGGATTCTTCCGCAAAAATAACTTCGTCACAATCTCCACAATACCAGACAGGAAAAGCAATTCCAAAATGTCTCTGATTTGAAATCAACCAATCCCACTGCAATCCCTTAACCCAATTATCATACCTATTCTTCATTTTCTTAGGATACCAATTTATTTCATTTCCCCATTTCAATAAATCTTTTTTCAAATCAAGATACTTGACAAACCATTGCTTACTTTTGATAAATTCAATTTCAACACCGCACCTCTCATGAACATTAACTGCATGTTTGATTGGTTTCTGACTTCGAAGTAAATTCTCATTTTTCAAATCTTCAATAATGTTTTTTCTTGTTTCTTTTAATTTAAGTCCTTGATATTTCCCTGCTAAATCAGTCATTCTTCCATCAGAAGTAATGGCCATCCTAATTGGTAAATTGTAAGCTTTCTGCCATTCCATGTCTGTTTGATCCCCAAAAGTACAACACATAACAATTCCAGTCCCTTTTTTAGGATCTACCCGAGCATCTTCCATAATAGGAACTTCCAAATCAAACAAAGGAACTTTAGCCATTTTTCCTTTCAACGATTTAAATCTCTTATCTGTAGGATGATAGAAAATAGAAACACATGCAGGCAATAATTCAGGTCTTGTAGTCGCAATCACTAACTCTTTCCCATCAACTTTAAAAACAACATCATTAAATGTAGAATCCTGCTCTTTATCTTGAACTTCAACTTGCGCAATTCCAGTTTGACATTCTGGACACCACATCGCAGGCGCATCTTTTCTATAAATTCTATTCTTCTTATATAAATCTAAAAAAGACCATTGTGAAATTTTTCTAGAATGGTCATCAATCGTTGAGTAAAAAATATCAAAATCACAACTAGTCCCGATGTTCTTCCAATCTTGAATAAATTCAGGTCTCTCTGTTTTAAGAAAATCTAAACACAATTTAATAAACTCGTCTCTAGGCATACTTTTCGATCTAATATTCTTCTCCTTTTCGACAAGTCTTTCAGTAGCCAAACCATTATCATCAGTTCCAAAAGGATAAAAAATATTTTCCCCAATCATTCTATGGAATCTTGCAATAAAATCCTGTTGAGAATATGAAAACGCATGCCCTATATGCATCTTCCCAGAAACGGTCGGAGGAGGAGTATCAATTGAGTAAATTTTCTTCTTTGACTTTTGATCAAATTTGTAAATTTTTTCCTTCTCCCAAAATTTTCTTATTTTTTCCTCGGTTTCTTTAAAATCAGCAAATGGTTGAATCATAGTTTAAATAAAATCAGGAAACTTTTAAAAACTATCTGTATATTAGAGAATTATGGCAGAAAATAAAATAAATCTTCCAGGAGGTTTCGGAGGATTAACAAGATTCAGTGAAGAATATTCAAGTTATTTTAATCCAAAGCCAGTTCATATAATTATTTTCATAGCACTGATAGTTGCATTTAGAATTCTTTTGAGTGTAGTGTATTAAAATGTTTAATTTAAATCCAAAAAAAATGGAAGCAATGATGAAACAGATGGGAATGTCCCAGGAACAAATCAATGCTTCAAGAGTGATAATTGAAAAATCAGACAATTCAAAGATAATAATTGAAAATCCTTCTGTAACAAGACTCAAAATTCAAGGGCAAGAAACATTCCAAATCTCTGGAGACACAAGTGAAGTTTTAGGAATTTCTGAAGAAGATGTAAACACAATTATTGAAAAAACAGGTGTTAGTCCTGAAAAAGCACGCGAAGTTTTGGAAAAAACAGGGGATTTAGCAGAATCGATTCTAGAACTTAGTAGTAGTAAATAAAAGAAAAATATAAAAAGATAAATGTATTACATTTCTATACTTCTAAACCCAATAAAAGCTTAGAATCATATATGGAAGAGATTATACAGGAAAAAATTAGCGCAGATCATTTACTCTATGTTAGTTTGAAATACACTAAAACTTGTGATGTAATTCTAAATTTGACTTTAAGATGGAGAAGGATGATTGAAATGAGCATTCAAGGAATTCTAAAACATGCTAAAAAGAAAAAGAAAATTTCTGCAATTCCAACAAACCCTACAAAAGAAATAGAAGAAGTAAGAAAATTATTTAAGAAAGATAAAAATTTTCAAGAAGTTATTGATTTATATGAGATGTTTAGAAAGATAGAAGATTTGAGGAAGGAAAGAATTGGGGAATTCAGAAAAAATGTTAATTTAAAAGTATTTTACCGAGGAGAAGAAATTAATATTAATCTAGAAATGCTAAAAATTTATGCCGAGATGTTAGAAAAGTTTATAAGCACCACAAAACAATTTCTTCTACGTTAAACTTTCTAACTAGAAAAATGGGACGAATTATTGTAATAACTTCAGGAAAAGGTGGTGTCGGAAAAACTACTACTGCAATCAACTTAGGAGCAGCAATAAATAATTTTGGAAAAGATGTAATCGTTATCGATGGAAATTTAACAACCCCAAACGTAGGAGTTCATTTAGGTTCTCCAGAAGTTCCAGTTAACTTAAATCACGTTCTTTCAAAAAAAGCAGATTTGGGAGAAGCAGTATATGAACATGATTCAGGATTAAAAATTATTCCTTCTTCCCTATCTATGAAAGAAATGAAGAAAACAAAACCTGAAGAATTAAAAAATATCAGGAAGGAATTAGAAAAGATATCAGATTATGTTATAATTGATTGTGCTGCAGGACTTGGAGCTGAAGCAGAATCTGCAATAGAATTAGCCGATGAAATCATAATTATCACAAATCCAGAAATGCCTGCAATCACTGATGCACTTAAAGCAGTAAAACTTGCAGGGGAAATGAAAAAACCAGTTCTAGGAGCAATTATCACTAAAGTTAGAAAAGATGATATTGAAATGTCCCCAGAAACCGTAAAGGAGATGCTTGAAGTTCCGATTCTTGGAATGATCCCTCATGATTTAGATATTTCAAGAGCATTAAATGCCCGAAACGCCGTAGTTAATGTATTCCCAAAAGGAAAACCTTCAAGAGCTTACAAAGAAATTGCTTCAAGATTAGTCGACGTAGATTATGATTCAAACGAAGACAGGGAAAAATTGATCATAAGAGTCCTTCAAGCTTTAGGTTTAAGGGCTTAATCAACTAATCTTAGATCCATTTGGCGCATCTTTATCTACGCTTAACAAAAATATTTTATCGTCTTCTCTTTCTCCTGCAGCCAACAACATCCCTTGACTTTCAATTCCCCTCATCTTCCTCGGAGTTAAATTCACAAAAACAATAATTTTCTTTCCATTTAACTCTTCTTTAGAATAATATTTCTTTATTCCTGCGCAAATAGTTCTCTTTCCGATTTCTTCGCCAGCATCCACTGTAAGCTTGTAAAGTTTATCGGCGCCTTCAATTTCTTCAACTTCTTCAATTTGTCCAACTCTTAAATCGAGCTTCATCCAATCTTCAAAATTTACTATTCCTTCTGTCATTTTATGCTGCTTTTGCTAATTCACTTATACCCTCCTCATTCTTATCATGATCAAGGGATTTTTTATATTCTTCATCAGGATCGAAATCGCAAGGGGGAAAATGATGCCGCTTTAAAACAAAAAGTTTACTTAAAATTCCCAATTTCTTAAGAGGTTTAGGAGAAACATAAACAGATCCACAATAAGTATCTCCAGAAAAAATAGGATTATCACAATAATCACAGCCATAATCCCTCTGAGCCATTCTCTCATAAGATCTCAAATTCCTCAATCCCGGAATCCCAAAAACCCATGGCGTTTTCATTTTAAATCTTCTTAAACAAAATCTCTGCTTTTTTAATTTTAATGATTTTTAAGGGATTCTTTAATTCTTCCAAAGAAATTTTAAATCCAAAATTCTTTGCTATTTTTTCGCATGTTCTGGGAATGAATGGCCAAAGATAAATTGTGGCGAGCCTTATGCCTGTTACAAGTTCAAACAAATCTTTTTTGTCATGAGTTTCCCAAGGCTTTTTTTCTTGTACAAATTGATTTAATGAATCTACAAATCCCAATATTGAACTAAGCGCTTTATCAAACTCAAATTTGTCCAGCGAATCTTCAATATCTCTCTCAATATTTTTAGTATGAATATCTACATTATCATCCAAACCATACTTCTCTGCAAGCGTTGAAACCCTAGAAACCAAATTTCCAAGTTTGTCTGCAAGTTCATTATTATGCCTTTCAACAACTGCCTCCCTTGAAAAGTCTCCATCATCCCCAAAAGGAGTTGCCCTAAATAAAAAATATCTAGCAGAATCAACTCCTGCAATAGAGATTAATTCATCTATATTTATCACTTTTCCTC
Source organism: Candidatus Woesearchaeota archaeon (assembly GCA_964544725.1). Lineage (GTDB taxonomy): Archaea > Nanobdellota > Nanobdellia > Pacearchaeales > GW2011-AR1 > CAZJDG01. The sequence goes on from CAZJDG010000001.1 coordinate 24,648, forward strand.
TTGACTTTGAAATTTTTTCTTTATCAAAAGTCCACCAACCATGAGCAAAAACATTTTTCGGGAGATCAATTCCTGCAGACATCAATATTGCAGGCCAGTAAACTGCATGAAACCATAAAATATCCTTTCCAATTAAATGGACATCAGCAGGCCAATATTTTTCCTTTCCTTTCTCCCTTGTAGCAGAATAATAATTAGTAAGTGCATCAAACCACACATAGGCAATATGTTTTTTGTCAAAAGGTAATTTTATTCCCCAATCAAAACTAGTTCTAGAAATGCTTAAATCATTCAAGCCCTCTTTAACCCTGTTAATAATTTCTTTCTCACGATTCTTTGGTAGAATAAACCCTTTTTTGTATAAGTCCAAAAGTTTTTTTCGGTATTTTGAAAGTTTAAAAAAATATGATTTCTCCTTAAGCAATTCCACTTTTCTCTTGTGAATTGGGCAACAACCATCTTCCAAATCTTTTTCAGTGGAATATGCCTCACAAGGAGTACAATAAAACCCTTCATACTCTCCTGAATAAATATCTCCTTTATCGTAAACCTTTTGCAAAATCTCTGACACAACTTTTTCATGATCTTTGTCAGTTGTTCTTATGAACCGATCATATGTCAAATCCAATTTTCTCCAATCCTCTTTTATTCTCTTAACCATCTCATCAACAAATTCTTTTGGTTTCTTACCTGCTTTTTCAGCCGCTTCTTGAATTTTCTTCCCGTGTTCATCCGTTCCCGCCAAGAAAAAAACATCATCTCCTTTTAGCCTATGCCATCTTGCCAAAATATCAGCCGCCAGCGTAGTATATGCATGCCCAATATGAAGAACATCATTCGGATAATAAATCGGAGTAGTAACATAAAACTTCTTTACCATCTTTTCCATAAATTCTAAGAATATAAAAAACTAACTACCACTATAAAAATCGGAAACACGATCCTCTATATTGCCAACCTCTCTTTCATATAACTTAGGATCCCGTTTTACATTTTCAGAAACCCTACTCCAATCAATTTCCCTAGGTGCAAGAGGTGTATCAAAACTCCTAAAAAGATATAACAACCTTGAATTTTTAACTTTCCCATCAGTATCCCTTACCAACTTTAACCAAGAATATTTTTGTATCCGGTCTGTAACTCTTCTAAAAATCCCTTCCCTATCCCTATCATCCACTACTATCACATGATATCTAACAAGCTGAGAATCATCTGGAGATTCCTCCCAATTCCATCGTACATGTCTGCTATTTTTAAGAATTCTTTTTCCCATAAATGAACTTAGGAACACATTATATAAAAATTATTATACCAAAACGTATTTAAAGAAATTTACCTATTTTTTAACTATGTTTGGAGAAAAATGTAATAATTGTGGTATAAAGTTTAGTGGAAAATATAGTTTTTGCCCCCATTGTGGAAACTCAAAAAAGAACTCAAGAGGGAAAGATTTTGGAATGCTGGGAGAAAGTGATTTTGAAGAACCAAATAACTTCATAGAAGAATCTTTCATCGAAAAACTAGGAGGAAAAATGATTAACAAAGTATTTGAGAATGCGGTAAAAATGATTGAGAAAGAAATGTCAAAAGAAATGAGAAGGCAAACATCTCCACAAAACCAACCAAAAGGCAACTTCCAATTATTCGTCAATGGAAAAAAAGTAAACCTTGGAGAGATTCAACCAAGAAAAGAAGAAAGAATGGAAAGGGAAGAAATCATAGAACTGCCAAATGAACCATTAAAAAATTTCTCTAAATTCCCAAGAAAAGAACCTCAAACAAATGTTAAAAGACTTTCAGATAAAGTACTCTATGAAGTCAGTATGCCTGGAATTAAAACTGAAAAAGACATCTCAATAATTAATTTAGAAAATAGCATAGAAATAAAAGGTATTGGAAAAGAAATTTCATATCAAAAAATTCTTCCAGTGAGTCTTCCAATAATGGGTTTCAATCTTTCAAGAGGAAAATTAGTTCTTGAATTAGGATTGAAGTAAAAGTTATTTCTTTTCCCTAAAATAGCAAAGCCCAAAATAATTCTAAGTAAGAAAGTACCACCAATAACAAAACGATTATCGAAGCAAAAACAAATCCTGCTTCAGTAAAATCATTCTTTAATTTTTTTAGGTCATTTCTAATCAAAAAATAAAATACTAAATAAATAACTGTGAACACGTTTAGTTTCCAAATTGAAGACAAAATTAAATTATTTCTCAAGATCAAATATCCAATATAAGTCAAAGTAACTAATCCTAAATTTGCCAAAAATCCTAGCTTAAAAAAAGGGCTTAAAAAATAAATTTTTAATCTTTTAGTTATCTCTTGTTTCATTTTATAAAACCTAATAATGCTCTCTTATAGTCCAATTTAAAACAATTATAAGTAAAACTAATCCTCCAACAATAACATACACAATAGTTGTGCTTAGTTCAGATAAATATGGAAAACTAAAAGAATCTCTTAAAAAATAATTCCATAATCCTAAAAGAACGGACACTAAAATCAAAAATATCTTCAATCCAACTAATCTCGCCATAGAATAAAAAAGATTCATTTATTTTTAAACCTTTTTAAAATAACAATTAAAAGAATGAGCCTGCACTTCTTTGACCAAGCTTTAGGGGCCGTCTTCGGTTTGCGGCGCAGATTTCAACCATACAAAATACTAACTTTTATAAAGAATCAGAGCATTATTTTGATATGAAAATATCTACTAATATCTCTACAAAACTTGCAGAAGAAATTGGCTGGCACATTGGTGATGGAAGCATGAATTTCTACAAAAATAGAGGGAAATTAAAAGGATTTTACCAACTCAGAGGACATATTGAAGATGATAAAGAACATTATGAAAAAAGGATCAAACCTTTATTTGAAAAATTATTTAAAATTAAAATAAATCTTAGAGAAATGCCTTCTACAAGAGTTTTTGGTTTTCAGATATGGAATGATAATTTAATTAAATTCAAGAAAAATTTAGGGTTACCATTAGGGAAAAAATATAATGTAATGATTCCAAAAAAACTCTTAGCAAGTAGAGATCTAAAAAAATCAGTAATAAGAGGAATCTTTGATACTGACGGAGGAATTTATTTGCAAATAAAAAATAAAAAATTATATCCAAGAATATACATAACAACAATTTCATTTGAATTATCAGAACAATTATTAGAATTGTTTGATCAATTTGGTCTCCGTGCTACAAGATATTCCCAATTATATAACCAGAATTTTAATAGAAAAAGAAGTTATATAATTACTATCAGGGGTGTGAAAATGTTTCATAGATTCATGAAAAAGATCACTCCAAAAAATCCAAAACATCTTAAAAAATACCAAGATTTTTTGAACTCGCAAAACTTATAAATATTCAATTAGTGATTAATTAGATGAGCCTGTAGTTCAGCCTGGTAGAACGTCGCTCTGATAAGGCGGAAGTCCAAGGTTCAAATCCTTGCAGGCTCATTTATCAATATCTTTAAAAACCAATTTTTTTCTACAAATAACATGACAAAAGGATTGTATCATTATCTAAGAGAAGCTTGGAAAAAACCCGATGGTCAAGGCACATTGATTATGAAAACTTTTATGTGGTCATTTGTAATTTTATTATCTCTCTTTATGCTTATTGTTGTACTTGCTGGAATCAGTTCCTTAAATGATTTTTTTGTAGCAATTATTATTGGCACAATACTTTCCTCTTTTTTTGCTTTCTTTATTGCCCTAATGGTTGGTGCTGGAAGAAGGGGGATGCAAATTGGGGAAATTATTGAAGCAAAGCATAAGAAAATTAAAAAACCAGAAACTTCTGACAACAAGCTTTAAAAATCAAATTTCTATCAAATAATTATGGTTAAAGGATTATATCATTATCTAAGAAAAGCTTGGAAAAAACCAGATATAAAGATCTTAAGGGAAAGAATGATTGAATGGAGAAGATCTGAAAGATTCGTAAAAGTTGAAAAACCCTTAAGATTAGACCGGGCAAGAGCTCTAGGATATAAAGACAAAAAAGGATTTGTAGTAATCAGAGTAAGACTTCTTAGAGGAGGCCACAAAAGAACTAGACCTAACAAGGGAAGAAGAAGTAAGAGATTGCACACAAGAAAAAATCTAAAGATGAATTATAAGTGGATTGCAGAACAAAGAGTTGCAAAAAAATATGAAAACCTTGAAGTCTTAAATTCTTATTTAATCGGAAAAGATGGTAAACATTATTTTTATGAGGTAATTATGATTGATCCTGAAAGACCAGAAATCAAAAGCGATCCTGACAAAAATTGGATTACAAAACCTGGAAACAAGGGAAGAGTTTTCAGAGGATTAACTTCTGCAGGGAAAAAATCCCGAGGGTTAAGAAAAAAATCAAGGGAAATGAAAGTTCGGCCAAGCATAAGGGCAGGTGGGAGAAAGGGTAAATAATCAATCTTAAAAACTTCTAATAAATCAGTATTCTCTTTTAACAAAATTTATAGCTACGATAGCTAAAATCAGAGCTCCAACCAAAATCCAAGTAACCATGGGCCCGAACCCAGATAAAATTGGTATATTAATACTTTCTCTCAAAAAGAAATTCCACACCGACAAAAGAACCACTAAAAGCAACAATCCCAATCTTAATATCTTCGCCAT
>CAZJDG010000001.1:29379-45852 GCA_964544725.1 Candidatus Woesearchaeota archaeon
ACACCGACAAAAGAACCACTAAAAGCAACAATCCCAATCTTAATATCTTCGCCATACTCAATTCAACCTTCTTTTATTTTTAAATCTTTTCATCATTTCACACTCAAACTTAAAAACTTCTTTTTCTTAATAATAAAAAGGTGATACTATGAAAGAAAAACTAAAAATTTTATTAATCTCTTCATTTTTTATAAATCTCTCAGCAGGATTATTTGGACCACTCTATGCTGTATTTGTAGAAGAAATCGGGGGAAATCTTCTAACAGCTGGGGGAGCTTATGCTTCATTCTCAATTGCATCAGGAGTTCTAATTTTTATTTTAGGAAAATGGGAAGACAAAGTAAAACATCAAGAAAACATTCTGATATGGGGAAGACTCCTGACTTTAATAGCAATCATTGGATATTTGTTTGTTCAGTCTCCTGTCCACTTATTCACAGTCCAAATAATGCTTGGAATCGCCGTAGCATTTGAAACCCCTTCCTTTGATAGTCTTTATTCAAAAAGTTTAACCAAAGGTAAATTCGCGTCTCAATGGGGTAATTGGGAAGCGATTTACGCAATAACAATTGGAATAGCAGCAATAACTGGAGGATGGATTGCACAAGAATTTGGCTTTAGAACTTTATTCATAGCGATGTCAATTATAGCCGGAATCTCTTTAATTGTAACTTTACTATTAAAAAAAGAAATTAAAAAATTGCTTAAATAAAATGAAATATCAAAAACTTGCAGAACTTTACGAGGAGCTTTCTTCCACAGCAAGTAGATTAAAAAAAATAGAAATACTTGCAAAATTCTTAAAACATCTTGATGGAAAAGACAGAGATGTTTTGTATTTATTACTTGGAGATATTTTTCCAGAGTATGATGAAAGAAGAATAGGTATAAGCAACCAACTTGCAATAAAATCAATTTCCAAATCAACCGGAACTGAAAAAGATGAAGTTGTAAGAGAATGGAGAACTCTAGGAGATTTAGGAAAAGTTGCTGAAAAATTAAAAATGAAAAAAAGACAAGCAACTCTCAGTTCAAAAAATTTAACAATTGAAAAAGTTCTTGAAAATTTAAGGAAACTTCCAGGATTAGAAGGGAAAGGGACAGTAAATAAAAAACTCTCGCTAATTGTTGAACTCTTAACTTCTGCTTCTCCATTAGAAGCCCTTTACTTAATTAGAACTGTAATTGGGGATTTAAGAATTGGATTAAAAGAAAGCACAATTAGAGAATCAATGAGTTCTGCGTTCTTTGATAGAGACAAAGAAGCTTCTAAAAAAATTCAAGAAGCAATAGACAAATCAAACGACATAGCAGTGGTTCTTGACATGGCTAAAAGTGGAAAAATAAAAGAATTAGAAAAAGCAAAATTACAAGTTGGAAATCCAATTAAAGCAATGTTGGCACAAAAAGCAGCAACAATCGCTGAAGGATTCAAAATGGTCGGGAAACCATGTGCTATCGAATACAAGTATGATGGATTCCGATTGATTATACACAAACAAGGCGACAAAGTTACCCTATTCACAAGAAGTCTAGAAAATGTAACAAAGCAATTTCCAGAAGTGATTGAGTATATTCAAAAATATGTTAATGGAGAATCATTCATACTTGATTCTGAAGCAGTTGGATTCGACAAAAAAACAAAAGAATACAAACCATTCCAAGATATAAGCCAAAGAATCAGAAGAAAATACGACATTGAGAAATTACAAAATGAACTACCTGTAGAAATAAATGTATTTGATATTCTATTGCATAACGGGAAATCTCTGTTAGATGAATCATTCGAAAAAAGAACAAATTTAATTAGAACAATCCTTAAAAATCGAAAATATAAAATAATCCACTCTAAACAAATTATAACTAGTAATGAAAAAAAAGTTGAAGAATTCTACAAGAAAGCATTAAAAGATAATCAAGAAGGAATCATGATGAAAAATCTTGAAGCAAAATATAAACCCGGAAGAAGAGTTGGACACATGATAAAAGTAAAACCTGAGGAAAAAGATTATGATTTAGTTATCATCGGAGCAGAATACGGAAAAGGGAAGAGATCTGGTTGGTTATCGAGTTTCATTCTTGGATGTAAAGAAAATGGAAAATATTTAAAGATTGGAAAAGTTGGAACTGGTATAAAAGAAAAAAGCGAACAAGGGATATCGTTTGGAGAATTAACTGAAAAACTAAAACCATTAATAACAAAAGAGAAGGGTAATGAAGTGGAAATAAAACCAAAAATTATCGCATCTGTAACTTATCAAGAAATTCAAAAATCTCCAAACTATAATTCAGGTTTTGCTTTAAGATTTCCAAGATTCATGGCTCTAAGACCAGACAAACCACTATCAGAAATAACCACCTTAGATGAAATAAAAAAAGATTTCGAAAACCAAAAAAGAAATTGGAGATATGGATGAAAAGAGAATTTTTCTTAATTTTTATTATCGCAATTTTTTCTCTTTATTTAATTAGTTCGCACACGACAGCTCCAGCTTCATTTTCTGTAAATCCTAATCAAAGTTATACTTACAACATTTCTATTAATAATTCTGATGTAGGTCCTGATGCAAATGTAACACAAGTGAATATAACTCTTCCTGCAATTTTTAATTTTATATCTGGAAGTAATGGAACAACTTCTATAGGAGATTTCCAAAATACATCAACAGTTTTAAGCTGGACCAACGAATCTAATTATTTAATTCAAGAAAGTGAATCAAGAAATTTTTGGTTCAATGCTAATGCTTCAACAAATGGAAATTATAATTTAACAATCCTTGTTATAAATTTAACAGGAACTTTTAGTTACAAAATTCCTGTTACCATCGCTGATACCACAAATCCTTCAATAAGTTTTGGGAGTTCAACTCCTTCAGACAATGCAGTATTAAATCAAACAAACATTCTTCTAGTAGTAAGCGCAACAGACAATATAGCAACCGATACAATAATAGGATATCTTTACAACTCCTCCAGAGCCTTATTAACGACTTCAATCACAACAAATAATTCCTTGTCAGTCAATTTTACAAATTTAGTTGATGGAGATTATTACATAAATGCTACAGTTAATGATACTTCTGGAAATACTGATTCAACCTCAACGAGAAAAATAACACTAAACACAAGCGCTCTTTCAGCTCCAGCAACATGCACTGAATCTTGGAATTGTACTGCTTGGAGCGAATGTACAAGCAATTCTCAAATCCGAAGTTGTGTAGACTCAAATGCATGTAACGACAGCTTCTTAACGAAAAACGAAAACCAAACTTGTGGGACGGCATGTACTCCTAACTGGGATTGTAGTGATTGGGATCCTGAAGAATGTATTTCTGGAGAAACTCAAACAAGAACTTGTAGCGATTTAAATAGTTGTGGATTAACAAAACCAGTAGAAACTCTTATTTGTGATGAAGGAGGATCTAAATTCTGGATTATCACAATTCTTTTAATAGTAGTAGGAATTCTTTTTTTAGTTGGAATTATTTTCTTCCTTAAGGGAAGAAGTTCCGGAGAACCTTCATTATATAGTGAAGGGAATAAAAAAACTCCTCCTTCTAGACCATCAACTCCAATGAATAATTACTCAAGAAGACCTCCAGCACCTCCTAGAACCTCTTCAATTCCAAGAAGACCAATGATGCGAAGACCTATGATAAGGGGCCCTCCACCAAGAAGAGGAAACCTATTTCCAAAATAAACCTTTATAAATGAATTTTTCCATAATTTTACATGGTTATTAAGAAATCCACAAGCAGTTATCAAATTCAAAATATTGTAGCGACGACATCTTTAGAAAAACCTGTTCCTTTATTAAAATTAGCAAGAACACTTCCCAACACAGAATACAATCCTAAAACATTTCCAGGATTAGTTTTAAGAGTCAAAGAACCAAAATCCGCAGTCTTAGTTTTCTCTTCTGGAAATCTTGTTTGTACTGGTACAAAATCAATCGCGCAAGTTAAACAAGTTATAGAAGTAGTAATAAAACAATTGAGAAAAATCAATGTCAATGTTACAATAAAACCAAAGATAACTGTACAAAATATTGTAGCATCTGGAACAATAAATCTGAAACTGAATCTTAATTATTTAGCTTTAGAAATGGAAAATACAGAATACGAACCAGAACAATTTCCAGGATTAGTTTACAAATTAGGCGAACCAAATGCAACATTCCTTCTTTTCAGCAATGGAAAACTTGTTTGCACCGGAACAAAAAACAAACAACAACTTGAAGAAAGCATGGTTCAGTTGTTAAAAAATGTTAAAGCAGTTTTGAAAAATTATAAATAAGACAAATTTAAAAAAACCTTTTCCTTTAATTTAATATGAAAAAGAGGCATTTTGTTTTATTCTTGGTATTAATCCTAAGCACATTTCTAGTTACAGCTATTCTAGTTGATAAAAACACAAATAAATGGGAATCTGCAGATTCTATTTTTATCAAATTAGAAACTTCTCAAACAAGTTTACAACAAGCAATAACTGATTCTCTTTTAAAAAATTCTCCAAAAACTACTTCATCAACAATTATTTCCTCATTGGGGCATGGTTTTGAAAATATTTGGGTTTCAGTAAATAGTATTGAAATGACTTTTAAAAATGCTGTCCAAAACACAAACCTTTGTGGAACTTCTACTCCAAAAACGACATATTCCAATGAATTAGATCCAGGTCATTTAGGAACAGAAATTGAAGTCAATATTGAAGGAGTCAAATCATTACAAGATTCAATTAATGATGGAACTCTTGCAAAAATCAATGGGGGTTGGGATAAAGATTTCGAAAATGATCCAAATAGTTGGTGGAGCACTTGGACACATTCTAATAGTTATAATGATGGCTCCGGAGGAACGTGTTCTGCTTCTTGTGGAGGAGGAACTCAGATAAGAACAAGAACAAAAACTTGTACAAATCCTGACCCCTTTTGTGGGGGTGCTAATTGTACAGGATCAGATACTGAAATTCAAGAACAATCTTGTAATGCTCAGACTTGCTGCCCTTCAGGAACTACTGAAGTAAATGGAGATTGTTATGGTTCTTGGCAGCCCAATAATTGGTGTTCACTTGGCAGTATATCAGTTTTATGCAATAAGGATAATTGTCTTCATGGAAGTCCTGCTTCTGGAGGATGGAGTGGATCAAGTAACGATTTTAATATATTTACTTGCTTATCTACTGATATAACAAGTAGTCCAGGTAATCCATATCCAGATGGATATTGTATAGATGCAGCACAAATACAAAGTGGTGTTAGTTGTTCAGGACCAAATAATGGTTACTGTTACAGAGAAGTTTATTGTAAATAATCCCAATTTCCCAAAATAATCCTTTTCCCACAATAAACTATAAAAACAGCCCTCCTCTTTTCAGATTATGGCTGAACAAAGGCTTCCAAAAGAGGAATTGATTCTTGAAGCTAAAAACTTCTTTGAATATTATAAAAAAGAAGTAGGAGAATCTCTAAGAAAAGGTAATGCAGTAATTTACATAGATTTTATGAAATTAACAGAATTCTCAAACAAACTTTCAGATGAAATCCTATCAAATCCAGAAGAAACATTCGCATTAATTGAACTTGCAATTGAAGAATCAGGTTTAGTAAAAAATGTAAGAGTTAGATTATTTAATCTTCCAGAAAGTTCACAAGAAAAAGTAAGAAATCTTCGTTCTAAACATTTAAACGAATTAATCGTAGTCGAGGGAATTATCAGACAGTCAAGTGATGTGCGTCCTCAAATTGTAAATGCTAAATTTGAGTGCCCCAGTTGTGGAACAGTTATTGCAGTACTACAAATAGAAAAAAAATTCAGGGAACCCACTAGATGTTCATGCGGTAGAAAAGGGGGATTCAAATTGATAAGCAAAGAAATGGTCGACACCCAGAGATTAGTTATTGAAGAAGCTCCAGAATCTCTTTCAGGAGGAGAACAACCAAAAAGACTTAATGTGTTTGTTAAAGAAGACTTAGTTGAACCTAAGATGGAAGAGCGAACAACTCCTGGAAGTAGAATAAGAGTAATAGGTGTCTTAAAAGAAGTTCCAGTGCCACTCTCTTCAGGAGGAGTATCCACCAGATTTGAATTAGCAGTTGAAGTAAATAATTTAATTCCTTTGGAAGAAACTTTCGAAGAGCTTAATATAAGTGAAGAAGATGAAGAAAAAATACTTAAGTTATCACAAGATCCAGAAATATTTGACAAATTATCTGGGAGCATTACCCCAAGTGTATGGGGATATGATGAAATCAAAAAAGCACTTGTCTTACAATTATTTAGTGGTGTAAGAAAAGTCCACATAGATGGTCAGAAAAGTAGAGGAGATATGCACATATTATTAATGGGAGACCCGGGAGTAGCAAAATCTGTAATGCTAGGATTCATGGCTGAAATTTCCCCAAAGGGAAGATATGTTGTAGGAAAATCTTCATCTGGAGCAGGATTAACTGCAACCGTTATTCGAGATGAATATCTTAAAGGATGGAGTTTAGAAGCAGGGGCAATGGTTTTAGCAAACAAAGGATTAGTTTGTATAGATGAATTAGAAAAAATGGACGAACAAGATAGGAGTTCTATGCATGAAGCAATGGAGCAGCAAACAGTAACAATTAGTAAAGCAAACGTCCAAGCAACCCTTAGAGCTGAGACAAGTGTTCTAGCAGCAGCAAACCCTAAATTCGGACGATTTGACCCTTATCAGTCAATTGCACAACAAATAGATTTACCTCCAACTTTGCTAAATAGATTCGATGTAATTTTCACACTTAGAGACATTCCAGACAAGGAAAAAGACAAAAAAATTGCAACCCATGTATTACAAGAACATACAGAATTGGGAAAAAATATGATGATCCCTCGAGAACTTTTTAGAAAGTATGTTGCATATGCTAAACAAAAAATAAAACCAAAATTAAGTAAAGAGGCTGCAAAAGAAATTGAGAACTTCTATGTGGAACTTAGAAATCGCCCCGTTTCTTCCGAAAGTGCATTAAGACCGATACCCATTTCTGCTAGACAATTACAAGCGCTAATTAGGATGTCCGAAGCAAGTGCAAAATTAAGGTTGAGTGAAGATGTTTCAAAAGAAGATGCAAAAAGATCAATAGATTTAATGAAATATTATCTTACCCAAGTAGGATTTGATGAAGAAACTCAAACCTACGACATTGACAAAATCTATACAGGAATAACTACTTCCAAAAGAAACAAAATTTTAATGGTCAGAGAAACTATCTCACTATTAAAAGAAAGACTAGGAGAATTAATTCCAATAGAAGAAATTGAAAAAGAGCTTGAAGACAAATTAACTTCTGAAGAAATTGATAACGCAATAGTTGAATTAAAGAAGAACAGTATAATTTATGAACCTAGAAGAGGATATGTTCAAAAGATGTAATTAAAATGGCAGAAGAACAACAATTCAAACGAAACATTGCATTCAAACTAAGAATTGGAACTATTCTAAACGGAAAGGCAAATTTTGAACAAGAGAGATTTACTCATTCTGAAATAGGAGAGAAAAGAGTTGTAAGAGTAAATGTTGTTGGAAGCATAGTTGATAAATATGAAACTGAGGGTGAGAAAAAATACCTTTCATTAACTTTAGATGATGGCTCAGGACAAATAAAATTAAAGGCATTTGGAGATGACGTGGATAAGTTCAAGGAAATAACACAAGGCCAAACTGTAATTGTTATTGGGGTTTTAAGACATTGGAATGATGAAATTTATATTACTCCCGAAATAATGAGGGAACAAGATCCAAGATACTTAGTTATAAGGAAATTGGAATTAGAAAAAAGTATAAAAGAAGTAGTAGAAACTTCTTCCGAACCTAAAATTGAAGGATCATTAAAGGAAAAACTCATTGATATAATCAAAGATTCAGAGAGTGAAGGGGGAGTTAGTATGGAGACTCTCTCAAGCAAATTAGAAAACTCTCCAGACATTAATCAAGAACTTCAAAAACTACTTGAAGATGGGATGATTTTCGAACCTCGCCCAGGAGTAGTTAGATGGCTAGGATAATTATCTTCTTTTCCTAGAAAAAAACAAATTTTTCCAAAAACTTTTCTTTTCGTGATTAAACCAATATGCAAATGAAATTAATGTAACTAATCCTACAAGTGATAAAACAAACTTAAGCCAATTATCAGCATATTGCCAATACCCTCCAGCACCATAAATTAAAGTTCCAACTCCTCCAGCCATAAGTCCTGCTCCAACGGCTTCAAGACTAAAGAAGTAAGCTCCCAAAAAGATAATTAAAATCCCAAAAGGCAAGGCAATTAAAAAAACGTTTCGAGAATATACTTTATTTGCTTCCTCATATAAATCATAGCAGTTTTTTCCATCTAAAATAATTTCACACTGCGCTAAAGTATCAAAACTGTTTATGCCATCTGGTCCACAACCAGAACCGCAAGAATTAAGAATACATGCGTTATCTTTTATTTCGTACATCTGAACACAAACCGCAGGGCAAATTCTTTCTTCATTATCACTTTTTTCTCTGAATGGAAAAGGCCTCTCTTCCGAACAAAAATCCCCATATTCTGGCTGTTGATAAAAAGTATTAATTCCGTAAATAGACACAAACATCGTTAGGATAATAATTGCAACTCCAAAAACAATATTTTTTATGCTTATCATCCAAACAACAAGTCTAAAAGATTTATAAACTATTCTCTCAAAGCTATTTTATGACAGAATATGAAAAATTGCTCGAGGAAGCTTTCAAAAAAGTAAAACGTCCAGAAAATATTAGTGATAGCGAGAGATTTGAGATTCCAAAGATTAGTGGACATTTCGAAGGTAAAAAAACAATACTAACAAATTTTTTACAAATTTCAGAACATATCAGAAGAAATCCTGAACACTTTCAAAAATATTTATTAAAAGAATTGGCAGTTTCTGGACAAAGAGATGGAGATAGACTTAGTTTGAATATGAAAGTTCCAAGCGCCAAAATTAATCAAAAAGTAGAGGATTATGTCAAAGAATTTGTTCTATGCAAAGAGTGTGGAAAACCAGATACTGAAATTAAAAAAGAGAGTAGATTATCATTCATTCATTGTTTAGCATGTGGGGCAAAACACAGTATTAGAAGCAAGATTTAATTAGTTCTCGGGATATTGGATAACAAAGCCGCATATTCTGAGTCTTTTCTCTTTTTGATTACGTCATAAACTACAACTGTTGTTAATAAAATTGAAACTATAATTATACTTATAATCAAATAGTAAATAATTGACCCAACAGGTAAGGGTATTCTTGTAATTATGAAGGTATCCTCTGCAACAGCTAATTTACCATCATCATAGGTTATCTGCACAAAGACTCTATATGTTCCCGGTTCCAAATCATCAGGAAGGTCTAAATTAATTTTTAATTTATCCCCCACACTGATTGCCCTAGTCTCTTGTAATTCAGTAATTAATGTATTATTCTCATCCACCACTGTATATTTAAAAAAGACGTCCAAGCTATCTAATTTTCCGACATTGATTAATTCAACATTAATTTCAAGATCTGTATTTTTAGGGATTATTTTACTTGTTAGAGGAATATTTGCAAAAAGATCGAATAAAGGTTCCGTAGGACCTTCAAAAATGCAAGTTTGGTTTTGACTTGGCATTCCAATAACTCCCGTACAAGTTCCCCTGTTTACGCATAATCTCTCTTGAATTCCATTTTCAGGACAAATTGAAGGATACCAGGAGGTACAGTCCCAGTCATAACTACAACTACTCCCTCCACCCCCTCCTGGAGCTGGGGGCTCGACAGTATTATCAACAGTTAAATTCCAGTTTTGAGAATCATTTCCCGCAACAGTTGAAACATTTACCAAAATCAAATAATTACCTTCTTGACTATAACTTCCAGTCCAGTTGAATTGTGATAAATTTTCATAAGCAATTTGTTCCGCAGAATCCACAAACCATTCAGTTAAAGCAACAGACCCGTTTGTAAAAGTTAAATTAAATATCTGATCATTTGGTTCAGCAATAGAAACATTAATTATTGAAGTCTCATCATAACTTTCTCCTCCAGTTGAATTTGGATAAATTGTTGTTATATTTGGAGCTGTTGTATCAATAGTTATATTCCTTGTTTCAGTTGAATTTTCGTTATTCAGGGTATCATTAGCAGTTGCATTATAATAATAAATCCCATCACTTAAACCAGAATAATTAATGTAAAAAGGGCTTATAGAAGATGTATTCATTTCTATTTGATCTCGTGAAGAATTATAAAGATAAATTGTAATTGTATCTAAACCACTCCCACTATCTGAAGCCGTTACATTAATTTCAATGTAATTCCTATTCACAGAAACTCCCGAATTATTTGTTGGAAGTTGAAAATCAATTTGTGGATTTATTGAATCTACAAAAAAAGTCACATTATTAGTATTATTTAAATTCCCTGCAGTATCATTTGCATAAATAACAATTGTCGTTGAATCTTGTGATGCAGTGTAAGTTGTATTTTCACAACTTGACAAAGTATAATTTGTTGTACCACTATCATTCGTGTACCAACAAGCATCTAAATTAGTATCTGAAACTGTAAAATTAATCCATAGAGAATCTGTAGTATAACTTTGATTTTGGGGCTCATATAAGGTCAGAAAAGGATTTGTTGTATCAACAGTAAAGTATCTAGTCTCCGTTAAATTTTCGTTACCCACATTATCTTTTGCACTTGAAAAATAAGTATACGTTCCATCATCTAAACCATCTGTTGAATTTTTAGATTGATTCACATATAGCAACCATTTATCATCATCATACTTTCTTAAATTTGAGAAATATTGTTGTTGAACTTCATCTGCACTTAAACTTCGATTCCAGATTCTTACTTCGTCTATTGTGCCGTTGAAAAAAGGCACTTCTCCTCTTCCAATCCATAAACTATTTGTACTTGTTTCTATAGTTCCATTTATCGTAGTAGTATTTTCAACATCTAAATTTCCATTTATATAAATTCTTGAAGTATTTGATGAGGAATTATAAGTTACAGCAATATGGGCCCATTCATTTAAAATTGTTGAAGAATTGCTAAATATTGCTTGATTCCCCCATGAGCCCCCTGTGGTTTCCATCCTAAATAAATAATTTGAATCGAAATATGGCCCAAATTTATATTCATTATTTTTTGTTACTCCATTACCTCCCGCAGTAGACTCTGTAAGTTGATATAACCACATTTCAATTGTGATTTCATTAGTAACATCCAAACTATTGTCATCACTAACATTAACAAAATCATCAACGCCATCAAAAGTAAAACCTTGTTGATATTTTCCCGTTGTAAAACTTGTCCCAACAATACTCCCATTATTCCCATACTTTGATCTATCCCCTATAAATCCTCGATTATAAATTTCTTGGATTTCATCTTCTGTTAACGAACGATTCCAAATTGCAACTTCGTCTATTGAGCCGTTGAAAGTAGTTGGAGATCCACTAGTATAACGACCGATATTTAAAGGTAATGCTGTTGTTAGAATTGATCCAGAATAGGAAAGATTTCCAGCATAAACTCCATCAACAAATACTTTCATATTCGATTTGTCATATGTTGCCACAACCTGCGTCCAGACACCATTATTAATACTTATATTACTATTTAGAGTTTTAAATATTGGACCAGTTCCAAATTGAAACTGAAGATTCGAACTTGACAATCTGATTAGATATGCATCATTACTATTACCAAAGACTTTACCCACAATAAGATTATTACTACCTGAATTTGGATTTATCCATGCCATAAGAGTAATATTTTCTGTTATATCTAAACTTGCGCTATCACTTATATTAATATAATCATTACTCCCATCAAAAGTACAACCGTCATCAAACTTTCCACTATCTCCAAAACAATCTAAACCTCCTTCTTGAGTTCCATTATTTCCATTTCCGGAAGAATCATTTGTATTGTTATTATTCAAATGCCATAAACCAACTAAACCATTTGTTAAGTCAGCATCGTTAACTCCATTCCCTAATTCCAACCCTTCATCTCCAAAATTATCAAAATTCATCATCAAAACTAAAGAATCATCATACATTGTGTAATTAGTTGAATTCCAGTTGAATTTTACTTCGTTCAAGTCAGAAACATTTAGGATTGTTACATTAATTTCTACAGAAGTGTTTGTTGTGGTTGTGTCGTTTGCTGGTGTTGGTAAGACGAAAGAAGTTTGAGGATATAAAGTATCTAAAGTTATATTCCTCGTTTCAGTTGAATTAGATTGTCCTAAAGTATCATTTGCCGTTGAGTTATAATAATACAAACCATCACTTAAACTAGAATAATTAATGTAAAAGGGATTTGTTAAAGAACTATTTGTTTCAATTAAGTCATTTGTTGAATTGTATAAGTTAATTGTTATAGTGTCTAAATTCTCGTCCGTTACAGATACATTAATTTCAACATAATCTCTTCCAACAGTTACTCCTGAACTGTTTGTTGGATCTACAAAATCAACTAAAGGATTCGTTGTATCAACAGTAAAATATCTAGTCTCCGTTAAATTTTCGTTACCCACATTATCTTTTGCTGTTGAAAAATAAGTATACGTTCCGTCATCTAAACCTGTTGTTGAATTCTTTGATTGATTTACATAAAGATTCCATTTGTCTATATCGTATTTTCTTAAATTTGACATATATTGTTGTGTTACTTCATCTGTACTTAAACTTCTATTCCAGATTCTTACTTCGTCTATTGTGCCGTTGAAGTAAAAATTACCATCATTTCCAATAATTAAATCATTAGAATTTGTAATAATATTTTCTGCTAATTCTTCAGAAACTTTTTTAATACCATCAAGATAAATTAAAAAAAGAGAGCTATTATATGAAAATATAAAATGGTGGTAATTTTGTGAATTAGTTATATTTGTTGAAAAGGTTTTGTTATTAACAGTTGCATAATAATAATTATTCACAATATTTAGTCCAAAACTATCTTTTTTATTTAATAATGTACTTATACTTCCATTATAATTTGCTGGACTAGTTGATCCTGATAATGATGAAAAATCTAATCGTATTCTACCATCTCCACCACTTCCACCAGTTCTACTCGAATAACCCCATCCACCACTTCCTCCTGTTGCAGTTAAAGTTCCTAAACTAATTGTATTTGAAATAAAGTAAATAGATCCCCCACTTCCACCTCCTCCACCTCCTCCATGAGTAACACCTGCTGCACCATTATTTCCATTACTGCTAACTGTTCCAGAATTAGATATATTTGATCCAAAAATCATAATTATACCTCCACCATTTCCTCCAGCTCCACCCCATCCTGATCCAGAACTATGCCTGTATGAAGAGGAGCCTCCAGCTCCGCTTCCTAAATAAATTTTGCTTAAATTTTGACTACCATAACTATTTCCCGCATTACTACTTCCACCTCCTCCTGTTCCAGAACTTCCATATGATGCTCCTCCACCAGCTTTTGCACCATGATCTCCTCCACCAACACACCAACTAGAAGTACTATCTCCACCTTCACCACCTCCAACGTTTTCCGCTCCTTGTAATGATCTTGTTGGCTGATTTATACCTTCACCATTATATGCGTAGTTGCAATATCCTGATGTAGAACCAGATCCCCCTCTTGTTCCTTGTCCATTAACAGAAATTAATCTTCCAGAACCAACATTTACAGTTTGATTTGCTCTAAATGCGACAATTCCTGTATCATAACCAGCTGCACCAGATGGTCCAGATGCTAAACCGTCCCATGTCTGTGCTGTAAGCGAACCAGATCCAGATAATGTAACATTAACATAATGAGGTACACGCTGAATTATTACTTTTTGATTTGATGCAGTATCTCCATCATATGATTTTCTAAGAGATGATGTAAAATTTATTGTTGATGCATTAATTCCCGAAACTATTTTAAATTCATAATTTCCAGTATCATCATAATCAGTAGTTATTCCTTGCATATTTATTATTAATACCTCATCACCAACACTAATTCCATTACTAATTGTATCAGAACCACTATATCGTGTAACACTTGTTACATCCTCACTTGGTGCATTAATTCTATAAGCAATTCCATCTGCATAACTTCTTCCAGCTGCTATTGTATTTGTATTAATATTTGTTGCTGAAGTAATTGAAACAGATCCATCTGAACCATCCCCAAATAAACTAACTCCTCCCTTAACCCATACAGATATTGTAATTTCACTAGAAATATTTATTGAATTGCTATTTGATATATTTACAAAATCATCAATACCATCAAACTCAAAAGCGCCATTATATTTTCCTCCTGTTAGATTCATTGTTGGGCAAGAAGTTCCAGAACAACTTCCATTATTCCCATACTTACTCATATCAACAACAAAAGTATCATTCTCACCCAAAGCAGATACATTATCAAAATTCATCATCAAAACTAAAGAATCATTATACATTGTGTAATTAGTTGAATTCCAGTTGAATTTTACTTCGTTCAATTCAGAAGCATTTAGGATTGTTACATTAATTTCTGCAGAAGTGTTTGTTGTAATTGTGGCATTTGGAGGGGTTGGAGGAACAAAAGATAGGTTATAAGTAGAAGCAGGGTCTACAACATAATCAAACTCAATTGCATTATTGATTATCTTTAAATCAAAAATGTCTTGTTCTTGTGTTAAATTTGTTAAATATATCTTATACCAATTTTCATTATTAATATTTTCAAATTCAGCGATTTTTTCAATTCCATCTTTTTCATAAACTTCTATGGAAGCAGAAGAGTTACTTTTTGCATAAATTGTAATATCCTTTTCACTTGTAAGGTTTTTCTCAAAAGTAATTCTCAAATAATTATCTTTTGGGATAGAAATCCAAGAGTTATCTTTTTCTTTTACATAATCATAAACATCTTCAACAAAAGTTCTATTTCCATCTAAATGTTCTGCTTTGCTTATTTCTATAATTAAATCATAGGTTTGATTAGACAAATGTGGAACAATCCATTCAATATAATCTATTAGGGAATTGTTATTTTTATCATATTTTGTTGTATTAATTTCTAATTTTTCATTTTCAATAACCCAATACAAACGGATTTGATTTTCCGTCATTTCTTCGGGCAATTGAGTATAAGCAAGAATATTTGTGTAATTTAAATTATCAGGGCCTGTTATTATAACTCTTTTCCCATTTGAAATATTTTGCTCAAATGCTTCTGGCCCAGGAGTTTCATAAGTAATCTCAAACTCTGTCGCATTTTCATCGATAATAACTTCTACTGATTCAGGAGTTTGATCGGTAATTATTACTCCTCCAGTAATAGTTAATTTTTCAAATAATTTCTCAAAAAACCGAAACAAAAAATTTTTTCCGCTAGAAGAAATTACAGCCCCAGTTAGTTTACTTGAGGAAGTTATATCTTTTTTTTTCTTATCATTCACTTTTTTTACAATTATATTTTTAGATTCTTTTGGAAGCTTTATTGTTACTTTTCCTCGATTATCTAAAAAAATATTCTTTTGCCATTTAACTGGCTGACCAATAATTGCTTGAAATTGAATAGTTTCTATAGAGAAATTAGCTGTAACATTTATTTCTTCAGTTTTGTTATCTGTAAAATTAATCTTTGTATCATTTGTTATATTTACATCGATTATATCCATTTCTGTAACATTTTGTAAAAGAATTGCTTCATCAACATTAGTTTGATTTCCAGTTTCAAAGGTTTTGTTGACTATGTTCTCAGTAAAATTCTCTTCAATAATGATGGTAGAGTTCTCAAGAGTAATATTTCTTCCAATTTCTAAAATAGTTTCATTCACTTCAAGAACATTGATATTTGTTTCATTAATTATAAAATTATTAATTGAAGTTCCATTAGATTTCGTTTGATCAGGAGCAATAGTTTCATTAAAAATAGTTTCAATAGCCACATCAATTATTTCTTCATTTAAAATTTCATTTGGTGTTTCAGATTGATTTTTATTAAGTTCAATTTCTCCCGAAGTTACAAAACCAGTAATAGTTTTTATCGAATTAAAATTTAAATCAGAAAAAAAAGTAAATGAATCAGAATCATCAACTAAAACAAAACCAGTAAAAAGAAAAATAGCCAAAACAAATCCAATTAATAAATATCCAAAATAGTTTTTCTTTTTTACACTACCTTTTCCATGATATTCAGAAATTACTTTTCCATTGATTTTACGAGAATGATAAACATATGGCCCATATAATCTTCCATTTTTTTCAATATACCTTTTGTAAGCCATTAAACCCTCTTTTAAAAAACAAAAAAGAATAGGAGTATAACTATTTAAACATTATTAAGAATAAATAAAAATCAAAGCTAATTATCCCAGATATAAATTTATATTTAAAAAATTTAGCAAAATTTAATTCTACCACATAGAACAAAGTTTTTAAAGAAAAATCACTATAATCTTCAATAAACGGAGGAAAATCTAAAATGG
>CAZJDG010000001.1:45952-59168 GCA_964544725.1 Candidatus Woesearchaeota archaeon
GTTTTTAAAGAAAAATCACTATAATCTTCAATAAACGGAGGAAAATCTAAAATGGTTATGGGAAGATGTATGGGATGCAAGGCCCAAAAAGAAATGAAGGAACCTGCAATTAACAGAACTGCAAGGGGAGGATATATGGCAAAAGGTAAGTGTAAAGAATGTGGAACAAATATGGCTGCTATAATGTCCAAAGACAATGCAGAAAAGGCAATTGAAGACAAATCTGCAAAAAAAGCTTTTTAATTTTTTATTTTAAAATGTTCTTGAAGGTAATAGGGTCTTACAGGAATGTAGTCGCAATCTGTGATGAAAATTTAATTGGGAAAAAATTTGAAGAGGATAAATTCCAATTAGATGTAAAAGAAAACTTCTTCAAAGAGAAAAAAGTCTCAGAAGAAGAAGCAATTAGGATGATTCAGAACCTATCAAAAGAAGATTCTACTTTTAATATAGTTGGAGAAGAATCAGTAAACGCTGCTAAGAAAGCAGGAATAATCTCTGATGAATCAGTTAAAAAGATTCAAAATATTCCTTTTGCACTAGTTCTAGGGTAAGTTAATTTTATAAAAGAAAATTCTATCAAATTATATGGATGAAGAATTTAAAGATATCAACGAGCCTTTAGAAGAAGGTACAGGTAGCGGGGAACAGACATTCGGAAGAGTGAAACTGCCAAGAGGGGAAGAGGTAATTGGAATTATCGAACAGAGACTCGGAGGAAATAAGATGTCTGTAAATTGTCTTGACGGAAAAACAAGAAACTGTAGGGTTCCAGGAAGATTAAGAAGAAAACTTTGGCTTCGTCCAGAAGATGTAGTAATTATAGAACCTTGGGAACTTGATAAAGACAAAGGAGATGTTATATTCAAATATCGGCCAAATCAAGTTGCTTGGCTTAAAAAAAATGGTCATCTAAAAACTGAAGTAACTGAATTTTAAATGAAAATAATACTTTCTGAAAAATTTCCAAGAATAGTAAGAAACAAAAAGATACTCGGAGAAAAATTAGGTGTCCGAATTAATAACCGAGGTAAAGAAGTAACTATCGAAGGAAATTCTATAAATGAATACTCTGCTGAAAAAGTAATTGAAGCTATAGATTTTGGGTTCTCTCTTTCAACTGCCCTCCTAATAAAAGAAGAAGATTTTGAGTTTGAAACCATCAACATTAAAGACCATACTAAAAGAAAAGACCTTGAAAGAATTCGAGCAAGATTAATAGGGACTCAAGGAAAAACCCTAAAGACCTTGCATGATTTAACCAATTGTAATTTTGAAATAAAAGATAATAGAATAGGAATAATCGGAAACCCTGAACATATCGAAAATGCTCAAAATGCAGTTGTTGCAATAATCAAAGGAGCAAAACAATCAAATGTTTATAGTTTTCTTGAAAAGCACCAACCAGGGGAAATCGTTGACTTTGGTTTAAAATAATAACCTTTAAATATCAATTTTTTCTTTTCAGAATAGGTCCCGATAGCTCAGCAGGTAGAGCACATGGCTGTTAAATCTCATAATTTAATACAGATACCATGGTGTCGGAGGTTCGAGTCCTCCTCGGGACGTTTAATACTTCTATAACAATAATCTTTAAAAATCAGACTAAATTCCAAATAAAATGAGTAACGAATTTCTAAAACCTGGTTGGATGAAAGGAGAAGCTGAAGCTGTTAGAAGAGAATTAGAAGAAAGACCAGATTGGATTGGTCATATCAGCGAAATTCCAAGAAATTATTCTGCGGAAGAATCACAAGAAGAAGCATTCGAGACAGGTTGGATGAAAGGAGAAGTCGCAAGAGTTAAAGAAGAAATAAAAAACAGGCCTATTTGGCTTGGCAATATAGCAAAGGTTAGAATAGAATACGAAGAAAGTAGCAATTCTTACTCCCAAAATTAATGAGTTTATTTTTACAAACTAAAAACCTTTTTAACTAGTTCTAAGCTTTTTTAATTATGAAAAAATTAAAGGTTCTAGTCGCAATGTCTGGCGGTGTAGATTCTAGCGTAGCTGCTTTATTAATGAGGAAAAAGGGTTACGAAGTTATTGGTGTTTTCATGAAAAATTGGAGCGACACAAAAAATGAATTAGGCGAATGCTCATGGAAAGATGAAAGAAAAATGGCCATGAAAATATCTGCAATTTTAGAAATTCCTTTGATAACTTTAGATTCTGAAAAAGAATATAGAAAAGAAGTAATAGAAAAGATGTTCACCGAGTATAAGAAAGGAATAACTCCAAACCCTGATATTGATTGCAATCAAAAAATAAAATTTCCAATTCTGATTAAAACTGCAAAAAAACTTGGAGCAAAATATGTCGTTACAGGACATTATTCCAGAATCGAAAAGAAAAGAAAAGGATTTGAGATGTTAAGGGGAAAAGACGAAACAAAAGATCAATCTTATTTCCTATATCGATTAAAGCAAGAAGAACTAAAACATCTTCTTTTTCCAATTGGAGATTATTCAAAAAAGAAAATAAGAAAAATAGCCGAAAAAAATAAATTTCCAAATTATAATAAAAAAGGAACCGTGGGAATTTGTTTCGTTGGAAAAGTAAATCTTAAAGAATTTTTGAAAAAGAAAATAAAACCTAAAAAAGGAAAAATTCTAGACTCTGAAGGAAATTTAATTGGAGAACATGATGGAATCTATTACTACACTATTGGACAAAGACTAGGTCCAAGATATGGGTTTGATATAAAAAAAATGGACAAAGACAAACAATTCATAAAACGATGGTATGTTGCAAGAAAAGATGTAAAGAAAAATACAATCATTGCCGCCCCAGAAGGACACCCATTAAATTTCAGAAAAGAAATTATTGTTAAAGACCAACATTGGATAAATAAAGATAATATCAAAAGTCTATTCTCTAAGGGAGGGTGGCTGGAGAGTCGGAGGAGGGACAGATTCTTAAAACTCCACGCAAGAATAAGGCAAGTTGGAGAATTGCTTCCTTGCACATTTGACGGGAAAAAAGTAATTCTTAAAAAAGCAATCACTGGAGTTTCAGAGGGTCAAGCAATTGTTCTTTACAAAGGGCAAAAAGTCCTCGGAGGAGGGGTCATTAGTTTTTAGAACAATAATTCTTAAAAAGGAAATTTCATTGAAAATTATATGGGTTTACTAACCACATTAAAATTGGTTGATGCAGAGGGTTTTTCTTTCGTTGCTGAAAAGGGGGCAATTAATGGCGTAGGCGCTAATTCAAGAATAACTCTTAAGGAAGAGCATAGGGATGAAATGAAAAAAGAAGAGTTATCTGGAAGAATCACTTCCATTTCGAGAGATGGTTTACATTGGATAGAAAAATTTAGTACCTTATGAAAAAATTGAATAATTAAGGCTAACCTCACAACCTTACAAAGCAACCTAACGATTATTTTAAAAATCCTTTATCCCTTCTTATAAAATGAATTTAGACACTGCAATCAAGTCAAGAAGAAGCGTGAGAAAATTTTCTTCTAAAAAACCAAACTGGAGACATATTATCGAATGTATTGATTCTATGAGATATGCTCCTATGGCTGGGAAAAATTTCACACTAAAGTTCATAGTTGTTGATGAAAAAGAGAAATTAAAAAAAATAGCAAAGTTAGCTGACCAAGATTTTATCGCCACAGTTGAATATCTTGTGGTAGTTTATACAGACCCCTCAAGAACTAAAAATCTATTTAAAGAAAAAGGAGAGATTTATACAAGACAACAAGCTGGAGCAGCGATACAAAACTTCTTGCTAAAAATAATGGAAAAAGGTTTGTCTACATGCTGGATTGGACATTTCGATGAAGAGAAAATAAAAAAAGAATTTAAAATTCCTGAAGAAATGAATGTTGAAGCTCTGTTTCCAATTGGCTATGAAGCAAAAAAAGAAAAGCCCTCAAGAAAAATATCTATAGATAATGTATTATATTTCAGAGAACACAAAAAAAAGAGAATGAGAAAAATTAGAAAACAAAATACTTAATCCCCATATTTCTTAGTCTGATAATCATTCCAGACCGCAGCACCACAACCAAATCCTGCTCTAATTTGATAAATCGTTTCCCTATTTTCTGGACTAAAATGGCCCCCTAATGAAAATAAAGTAATCCCCACTAATTTCGCTATAGCGACATTCCTCATATTATTCTTTCCTAATAAAGGGTTCCCTTCTTCCAAACCTTGATCTAGCGCTCTTTTTGTAGTATAATAATCTGCTGCTTGGCAAGCAACCATGCCAGCTAGCTAAGCTTTCTCTGAATCAGTATATTGAGTAGTTTCTGTAATATTTTGTTTTTTAACTTCGTTTGGATGACTCCCACCAAACTTAATAGTGCACCCATTTCCAGCTAACAAAGATAAGGCTAATACGGATAAAACTAACTTATTTTTCATTAAATTGGCTTGAGAAACTAGTTTAAAAGAGTTACTAAAAAAATAAAAGAGATAAAAAAATAAAAAATAAAAGAGATTATCTCCAAACGTCAATACCTAAATCAGACACTTCTTTTGAGACAGGCAATGCTTGATCCTCTACAGCTTTTCCTAAAACATAAGGTGAATTAACACCAGTCATAATTGTTATAACTCTTACCTTCCCTGTAAATTCCTTATTGATTCTTGCTCCAATGATTACTGTTGCTTCAGGACTTAAATGTTCTGAAACAGTTCTTCCAATTACATCAAACTCTTCCAACTTTAAGTCCGGACCACATGTTATATGTAATAGGGCTCCAGTAGCTCCTCGGTAATCAACATCAAGTAAAGGATTTGTAAGTGCTTGTTTAACAGCTTCATTAACCCTATCAGAACCATCATCTTCACCAATTCCAATAACTGATACTCCTCCTCCTCTCATAATTGCTGAAACATCTGCATAATCCAAATTAATCAAACTTGGTAAAGTAATTGTTTCTACAATCGCTTTAACCATTGTACTAACTAATTCATTAGCCACAGCAAATGCTTGTTCAAGGGGTAGCTGTCCTGCAATATCAACAAGTCTATTATTGTCAATCACAATACAAGTATCAGTAACATCTCTAAGTTCTGCAAGTCCAAATTCTGCTTTGTCTATTCTTGCTTTCTCTGATTCAAAAGGCATCGTAACAACACCAATCACAACCGCGCCAGTTTCCTTAGCTAATTGTGCTACTACTGGAGCTGCTCCTGTTCCTGTTCCTCCACCCATTCCTGAGATGACAAAAACCATGTCTGCACCAGAAACGGCTCTCTTAAGATCCGAAATAGCTTCCTTAGCAGCCTCTCGTCCTTTAGTGGGGCTTCCTCCAGCCCCTAGTCCTCTAGTAAGTTCCTTTCCGATAAGAATTTTTTCGTCAGCTTTCGCCACACTTAAATGAAGTGCGTCAGTATTTGCAGCATAAATCGTTGCTCCAATAATTCCTTTGTTGTAAAGCCAAGTAGTCATGTTAGTTCCACATCCACCAACACCAATAACCTTTATACTCGCCTTTCCTGCTTTAAGTTCATCAAAGTTTATACTATGTGTCTTTGCATTCTCTACTGCCTCTCTCGCGAAATCTAAAACCATTTTTAACCTCCTTTCATTAAGTATGAAAAAATAAAGAACATGCTCTTTAAAAGTATTTTGATAATCTAAAACTCTTTTCAGAAAGCCCTTCAAGGTTAACCAACCAACAATTTAATGAAATAACCCACAAAAAATGCGATTGTTGCAGCCATTCCACCAATGAAAGCTGTTTCAATTGAAGATTTAATAAAATGTTTTTGAATGATTCTACCTTTTATTGCCCCTATCCCTAAAAAAGCAAATCCAGTCAAAACAATTGACAATGAAAATTGATATTTTTGAATCAAAGGAATAAAAATAGCTAAAACAAAAGGAATCAAAGGGATTAATCCAATTAATAAAAATGAAGAAAATGTTGCCATCCCTGTTTTCATAGGAGTTTTTCCATTAGTGCTAAAATTCAACTTCCTATGTCTTTTAAGTTCAACTCCAGATTGCATTGATAGATAATTTGAAACCGCCATGGAAAAACCATCTGCAAATAAATTCGCAAATCCTAAAATTAAAACAATTGTAGAGCTAAGTGAAGCCCCCATTACTCCTGCAACAACTGCAAAAGTGGTCACAGCACCATCTATTCCCCCATAAATAAATTCAGGCAAATATTTACTCCCCACATCCTCTTTCATTGTCTAACAAATAATATAATTGGATTTAAGAAGATTGCGTAAAAAATCAATTCTTTTCCATTATCTTAACAGGAATATTTTCATCCTTGCAAAAGTCAGAAAATTCTCTTGCATCCTCTTCAGTTCCAACTATTGCTCCGTAATGCATCGGAATAACTAAAGAAGGTTTTATTATTTTTGCAGCTTCAAATGCTTCTTCAGGATTCATAGTAAATCTTCCACCAACGGGAAGCAGAGCAATCAATTTTTTATTCGCTTGATTATGTCCTGTAAGGATTTGCATCTCAGGAATTATATCCGTATCTCCTGCATGATAAATCAAAACATCATTCAGCTTTATTAGATAACCAATCCATCCTTCATCTTTAGGATGAAATGATTTATTTATGTTATAAGCAGGAAGAGTTGAGATTTTAATACTGCCTAGTTCAAGCTCTTGTCCAGGTTCAGTAATTACCATCTTAACAGGAATCTTCATCTTAGCTATCTTGCTTTGACAATCTGCAGGAAAAATTATTTTAGTCCCATCTTGTATAATCTTATTTATGTCTGCAATACTACAATGGTCATAATGACTATGGGTTAACAAAATTAAATCCGCTTTCTCACTACCTTCTTTGATATTAAAAGGATCAATATAAATTACCTTAGAATTTTTAATCATAAATCCTGCATGCCCAAGCCATTCCAACTCAACTTCTCCAAACTTCATAAAATAAGATATGAGGTCTGCTTTTTAAAGATTTTTAAAAATCCAACAGATTTTTATATAAAAAATAATTCAAACAATGATGAAAGAAACCAATAAAAATCTTTTATACATTTTACTCATACTATTCCTCACAGTTTTCGTTTCTTATGGGTTAACATTGATTCCAAATTATTTGAGAGAAGTTCAGCCAGATGACATAACTTTTGATCAAACTTCCTTTATCTTTGTATTTCTTCTATTTAATCTGATTTTCATAGGAATTCCCGCATTAATTCATTGGTTATATGTCAAAGATTATTCTCCAATAAGAAGTGTATGGTTTTTCGTATTCTTCGGAGGAATCACTGGAGGATTATTAGGGGAAGGAGGAAGCATTGTAATGATTATTCCATATTCAATAATTATGTTTATTTACGTCCAATTTTACAAACGATTTCCTTGGTGGAAAGTAGCATTAACAACTTATCTCGGAGGCATCCTAATTGAAAATATGATGAATAGATCACCAATACAAATTCCAACTTTAACTTGGATTGCATTTCTAACTTATCCTTATTTCGTAACAAAAATCTGGGAAAACAGAAACAAAATTTCAATTTGGAAAATAACTAAAAATTTCAAATGGTCTTTTCTATTTTCAATAATTTTAGGAATAACTGCAGTTTATATTTCAAGAAATAATATTTCACCACCATTAATCATTTTAGGAATAACTTTACCTTTTATTATTTCTGTAATTTACAAGATAATAAATGAATTAAGAAACTGATTCTTTCTCAAAATTTAACTCTTCGGATTTTCCAGTCTTCAATTTCTTGTCAAGAATCTCCAACTCTTCATAAATTCCTTCAATCAAATCATAATTTTTAGCTTCTTCCAAATCAACCCAAGCAAATTCAGTTAGAGCACTACACAATTTTACTTGTGTAAATTCTTTCTCCTTAGGCTCAGCAACTAAACTAACAATTAGCGTAGGAATTTTGTCCGGCCTTACATAAACTAAACTAGTAACATAATCAATATTCTTAATTTCCAAACCCACTTCTTCTTCAACTTCCCTCCTTAACAGATCCTCAAAAACATTATACCAATGAGCTTTTGTATCTTTCTCGCGCAAAACATAATCTAAAACTTCTAACTTTCCACCAGGAACCGTCCATTTTCCCGGAAAGGCTTTTTCCCAGTCAGCCCGTTTTGCTATAAGATATTTTCCATCCTTTGTCAAAATACCAGTAACCACAACATAATGCATCAAATTTTTATCGACCATGATTTCAAATTAATGCAAAGATATTTAAAGAATTCCTCAAAAAAATTGACTATGGAGAATAAGATCTTAAACCTATTTTCATACAATCACAAAATGAAATTTAATGAAATGGAAAAAGAAATTAAAATTAGATCCAATCAGCTTGCTTATCATCTCAAGAATTTAATCAAGAAAGAAATAATTTCCAAAGAGGCGAAAGAATACAAACTTTCAGATGATTTTGAACATTTAATTCCTTACTTAAGTGATAAGAATTCCGTGCTCCCAGTAATTTTAATAGCTATAAAAAATAAAAAAAATATTTTTCTAATAGAAAGAAATAAACGTCCTTTCAAGGATAAATTAAGTTTACCAGGAGGGAGGATTCTTTTGGGAGAAAATATTAGCAAAGCAACAGAAAGGATTATGAAAGAAAAATCTAATATAAATTGCAAATTAGAGAAAACAAATTCAATTTCATTAGAACATGTTAAGAAAAATAAAAAGATAATTCACTCATTCCTTCTCATTTTAGTCACTGCAAAAACCAAAGACAAAATAAATTTTTTAGATATTGATAAAAACAAATCCAAAATTATTTCAAGCGACTATAAATTGTTAAAAAAAGATATTAATCAAGAAATAGAAATCAAAAATATTTTTACAAAACAATAGTTATTCTTGCTCTATTCTTTCAAAAGCCTTAGCAATTTGTAACATTTTTTGTTCTTGAAATTTATCACAAATAATTTGGAGCCCAACTGGAATCTCTCCAATTTTTCCTGTGGGAATTGAAATAGCACAATTTCCAACTAGATTAGAAGGATTTGTCAAAGCATCATAACTATACATTTCTTCAACAGAAATTTTTTCACCTATTTCATGTGGGAGGTTTGGAACAGTTGGAGAAATCAAGCAATCAATTCTTTTAAAAGTTTTAGAAAATTCTTTTTCAATTAATTTTTTTATCTTTAATGCTCTATGATAGTATCTATCTTGATTTTCAGCCTTGCTGATTTCACTCCCTCCAAGAATTCTCCTTAAAACTTCTGGACCTGCAACATCTTCAATTTTATGCCCAAATCTTCTTCCATCAAATTTCCTTGTTGCAGAAAAGAATTCAACATAAACTAAAGGGTAATAAGTCTCAACAGCCAAATCAATATAATCAATACTAATTCTTTTAACAATCCAACCATATCTTTCAGCAGCAAATTTTGTTTTCTTCTCAATTAATTCATCAATTCTCTTATCTCCAATTCTTACATCTAAAATTCCCACTGTTAATTTTTTAGGAAATTTTTCAATAATCTTTAAATCTAAATTTTTACTTTCATAACTCGTACCGTCATTCCCACTCTTTCCCTTAATCACATCCAAAAGTAAAGTCGTATCTGAAACATTTTTTGCAAGAACTCCAACTTGATCCAAACTCATAGACAAATCTATCAAACCATATCTTGAGACGCTTCCATAAGTAGGTTTCAATCCAATAACCCCACAATGGGATGCAGGATTCCTTACACTTCCCCCAGTATCACTTCCAATAGCCATATCACAAAAACCAGCAGCAACAGATGCAGCACTACCGCTTGAGCTTCCACCAGCAATTAAACCAAGATTAGTTGGGTTCTTTGTTGGACCAAAGACACTTGTTTCTCCTGAACTTCCACAAGCAAACTCATCCATATTAGCCATACCAATAATCACCCCATCTGCATCTTTTATTTTCTTAATAACATCTGCATCATACGTTGATTTATAATTCTCCAAAGTTTTTGATGCACAACTTGCAACGAGTCCCTTAACATTAATATTCGCCTTAACAGCGATCACCTTCCCAGCAAGCC
Organism: Candidatus Woesearchaeota archaeon; assembly: GCA_964544725.1. Taxonomy (GTDB): domain Archaea; phylum Nanobdellota; class Nanobdellia; order Pacearchaeales; family GW2011-AR1; genus CAZJDG01. The sequence continues at coordinate 55,932 of CAZJDG010000001.1, forward strand.
TTCCAGCTTTACCTCTTTTTATTTTTTCATCAACTTTTCTTGCTTCTTCAAGAGCATAAGGATTCACTTGCAAAATTGCATTTATTTCATTTCCTTTTTTATTATTTTTTTCAATCGCTTCTAAATATTTCTTGACTTTATCAACAGTTTTCATACGATATCTCCTTTTTCAATAAGGAACTTAATATTTGGGGCAACATTATGTTTACCTTCTTTTATTTCATTTATGTCCAACCATTTAACCTCTTGAATTGGGGGCATAGGTTTTATTTCATCTGGATTTTTTAACTTTCCAAGGTAATGAATTAAAACAATAACCATCTCTTCGTCTGTTTGCGGATTTTTCCATAAAATCATTGGATGGAGAGGCTTAATTATCTCAACATCAGCATTATTCTCTTCTTTTACTTCCCTCAAACATGCTTCTTCCAAAGATTCAACTCCCTGTTCAATGGTTCCCCCTGGAAGTTTATAGAAATCATCTTTATCATCCTTATTGACTAACAACTTCCCATCTTCAATTATTACAGGACCTGAAGCAATTATATGTTTCACCATGATTTTTTCTCCGCAACTATAAAATCTCCATCTTTATTTGGAGCATTTTCAAATATTCTTTTCTTAAAGTCAAAGGATTTAGTTCTCTCAATCAAATCCAAAACATTATCACTAGAATTTCTTTCCTCCCGCTCAAAATCATCCCTCTCAATTAAAGGCTCAGGAATATTCTTTTCAACCTTAGCCAATTTCTTAGAAAAACTATCCATAATATTTTTAGCTTCAGCTTTTATCTCTCCTTTCTCTTCTTCAGAAACGTTATGAAATAAAAAATCTGACATGATAAATTTAGAACAATCCCCTATAAAAAATTAACCATAAGTCTTAGGATAGAATTTTATGCTTCTTATTTTCCCTTTTTCTTCATCCAAATCAATTAAAGTATTAACCTTACTCCCAAATCCAGCATTAATCATGGTAGTTTTTCCCAATCTTTGTTTTCCGAAATGCTCATGCATATGTCCTCCAATACACAGCAAAGGGTTATACTTCTCAATCATTTCTCTTGCAATTACAGAACCATAGTGCCTTCCATTTGCGGGTGAAGAAGGATTACTTATCTTATCTAATTTGGTATTAAATGGAACATTATGGGGCATAAAAATAATTGGCTTTTTAGATTTCTTGAATAATTTTAATAGTTTTTCTTTTTTCTTTTTATAATCCTTTTTCCTTTTCTTTAATTCTTTTGGATCTAATCTCTTTTTATCATCTTTATACTTTGGAATTTCAGGACCCGAGACAACACCATATCCAATAAAATTAATCCCTTTCCAATTTCTTAATTTAAAATGAACGTCAATGATATTCTTCAATCCCTTTTTCATTTTAATCCAATTATTTTGCTTATATCTTTTCCAATCATATTCCTTGTAACCCATTTGATCATGATTTCCAGGAACCAAGAAAATAGGTTTTCCAAAAGAATTCAAAAATTCCAATATTTTCCTCCCATCATTAAGAGCAGTATCAAGCATTTGTCTTGCCCTTATTCTCCCAATTTCATCATACCATTCCTTCTTGTAATTATGATTTGCTCTCTGTTTTCTTAAATTAGCAAATATATGTTTTGTAACTTCATCACTACAAAAATCCCCAGGAGCAATTATTGCATCAAAATCTTTAAAATGAATTTTTGGCTTCTGTCCATGTAAATCTCCCACAACTAGAAATTTCATTTTTTCTTTTTCTTCTTAACTACAGAAATATGTGCTTCCTTTAATTGCCTATCTGAAATTTCGGAAGGAGAATCAAGCATAACATCTTTTGCCTCTTTGTTTTTTGGGAAAGTTATAACATCCCTAATTGAATCTTCTCCTGTTAACAGTTGAGCAAGCCGATCAAAACCAAATGCAATCCCTCCATGAGGTGGCGCTCCAAAGTTCAGAGCCTTAAGTAAAAATCCAAATTTATTTTCTGCTTCTTTCTTGGAAATTTTCAAAATATCAAAAACTTTTTGTTGTAAATCAGCATTATGAATTCTAATGCTTCCGCCTCCAATCTCAGTCCCATTCAAAACTAAATCATACGCATAAGACTTTGCCTTTTCTTTATCTTTCTTCAAATCTATTGGCATTGTAAAAGGATGATGTGTTGCAGAATATCTTTTTTCATCTTTATTATATTCGAACATTGGAAAATCCAACACCCAAGTAAAAGCATATTTTTCTTTAGTCTCTAGTCTTAAATCAGGCCTATCAGTTTTATACTTCTTCATTGCTTCATCGTAAGACATTCTATTAAATGGAATTTTAACATCAACGTCCAAAGTTTTTTTGAAAACATGTTGAACCATTTTTTCTATTAAATTAATAATATCTTCTTGTTCAACAAAAGACATTTCAACATCAATCTGAGTAAATTCAGGTTGTCTATCTGATCTCAAATCTTCATCTCTAAAACATCGTGCAATTTGAATATATCTATCAAATCCTCCAATCTGAGAAAGTTGTTTGAATAATTGGGGGCTTTGAGGTAATGCATAAAATTTCCCAGAATAATTTCTACTAGGAACTAAGTAATCTCTCGCACCTTCAGGAGTTGATTTCGCTAAAATTGGAGTTTCAATTTCTACAAATTTTTCATTATAAAAAAAATCTCTAACTGCCTTAAGAGCCTCACCCTTCAAAATCATATTCCTTTGCATACGATCACTTCTCAAATCCAAGAACCTATATTTCAACCTAGTTTCCTCATTCAAATCTTTATCATTAATTTCAAAAGGAAGTGGGGGGGCCAAATTAAAGATTTCAATTTCATCTATAGAAATTTCAACTTTTCCAGAAGAAATATCTTTATTTTCCGTTCCTTTTGGCCTAAGTTTTACTTCCCCTTTAAGTTGGATACAAGATTCCATTGTCAGTTTCTTAGCATCTCCAAACGTTTCCTTTTTCTTGTGAATAACTGTTTGAATTTTCCCATATCTATCTCTCAAATCAATAAAAATAACCGCACCATGTTCCCTCACAGTATCAACCCAACCACAAAGAGTAACTTTTTTCCCTGCAAGCTTTTCACTAACTTCTCCGATATTATGGCTTCTTAACATATTGAAATCTATTTAACATACTTTTTAATAATTTCCATAACCTCATTCCCTAAAACCTTTCCTTTAAATTCTTTCATAATTAAACCCATATACGCATTTAAGGACAAGCCAGGTTTACTCTTAATTATCTT
>CAZJDG010000001.1:59268-66546 GCA_964544725.1 Candidatus Woesearchaeota archaeon
AAAGGTAAATCAGTTTCAGGATACATTCTAGCAGAACCAGGCATCGGCCTCAAAAATTCAGTCTCCCCATTAGGTAAAACTTTTCTAACCTCAGATTTAACTTCTTTCTTTGAATTTACAGTTTTCAATTGTCTCTCAGCTTCTTTTTCAACAGACTTTTCAATTAACTCTGGTTTTTGAACTCCCTTAATCTCAACTCTAGAACCTTTAGCTATTGAAACATTAACATCCTGTCTAATTGTTCCCAATCCTCTTTTGATTTTACAACTTCTCAAAATATTTCCTAAGAACAATGCGACTTCTTTTGCCTGCCCAGGATTTTTGATATCTGGAGCAGTAGCAATTTCAATTAAAGGTACTCCAAGCCTATCCAATCTAAACATGACTTCATTCCCTTCCCTTCCCATTTCTCGTGCAGAATCCTCTTCTAAACAAATAGATTCAACTCCAACTCTACCATACTTTGTATTCACATAACCATCCCTCGCAACTAAAACAGTTCTCTGAAATCCAGAAGTATTAGAACCATTAACTACAGTTTTCCTCATAATTTGAGTCAAAGAAAAAATTTTGGCATTCAATAAAACTGCAATTTGTAAAACAATTTTCAAAGCCTCGGGATCAATTTGATGTGGAGGCTCTTCATCCAACTCAACTAAGCAAACAGAATCATAACCTTGATAAACAAAATCCTTATCTAAAGAAACTTGGTAGGCCGCAGCAACATCTACTTCTCCGCTCTCCCCTGCAACAGCATGAAGTTTTCTATTAATCGTAAAATCAGGTTCATCTTTTCTCAACAAAGAAGGACAATTACAAAATAACTTATTTGTATCAAGTTGCTGATGAATTTCCAAACCACATCTTAAGCCTAATTTTTCATAATCTAATTCCATAAATTAAATTAGAAGAAAGAGTTTATTAAATTAAGGATTAATCTGAAATAAAAGCATTTTCAGTTTTTAGAAAATCAATTGCTGAAGATTCAGAAAGTTTTTCAGGGAGGTGATCTAGTAATGTTTTTCCACCCATCCTTTCATGTAAAGACCTCATTTGTTTTTTTCTACCTTGTTTGATTTCTTCAACTTGAGATTTCGTTACAACCATTTCATCCAGTCTTTTCCTAAAGTCATTCCAATCTAGATTATGCAAAGTATTATAGTGAGATGTATATGCTAAAAAATCGGGATCTATATTAACAACTCTTCCTTTTTGATTTATACAATAGTGAGCAACTTGACTATCGACAGCATCAATAAGTCCCAAACCATGTAAAGTCCCAACATAAGTTGTAAGTTTTTCAATATCCATGGAAGTATCTCTAAGAGGGGGTAAAAAATTTCTTACATACCATAATTTATCATCCTCTATTCCTAAAAGTCTCATACGAGGAGTAATTCTCTTTATAGTTTCTTCTTCATTAAGTTGTTCTAAAGCTAAAACTAATTTAGGTTCTGGAATTACAACCATCTCATTTCTCTTTACACTTTCAGGAACTTCAAAATGAACCTTTCTTCTATGGGTGTCTTGTAATTGTTTTAAAACGAACTTCCCCATATAACCTTCAAAATCATATTTTCTGGCTTCCCTCAAAACAAGTTGATTATCATTTTCATCTCTTAAAAAGAAAATATTTGGTGTTTTTAGAGAATAGTCGCTAAAATTAGTTCTAGGTAATACTCTAAATTCACTTTTAGAACCATCATTAAAATGAGCCCTAGCACTAAAATCATTATCTTTATAATCTCCTACTGCAACCCTAGATTCATTAGAATATTTTTCAAGCAATCCCTTAAAAATAGATTCTCCAGATTTCCTATCTCTTTGTTCCTTATTAGCACCTTTAACAATTTCATGCCTCTTAATATTTAAATCAATTAAAGGTTTCAAAGGAGAATAAAGTTCTTGAACTATCTCTCCGGGATTAATTTCCTGGTCCCCTCTATAAAAATGAAGTTCTCTAAGTTGTTCTGCTCTTTTACATTCCATCAAAAAAAAGACCCTTTTTTCTTTAAAAACCTTACTATCTGTAACTTCTAAATAGTAACTAAAAAACAATAGAAATAAGGGAAAATTTATAATCAAAGATAAATAAGTTATATCATGAAAAAAGAAGGTGAAATCAAAAGAACTGTTGATAAACTGCGTCATAAAATGAATCTTAGTGACTTACTAAGTGTAGAAAATCCTCATCTAAGAATACCTAGAACATTTGGACAAAGGGCTTCTGACGCATTGACAAAATGGGCAGGTAGTTGGACTTTCATCCTAAGTATAGGTTTTCTTTTAGGATTATGGATAGTTGTAAACACAACTTGGTTGATATTCAGAGATATTTGGGACCCTTACCCTTTCATTTTACTAAACTTTATCTTATCCACTCTTGCAGCAATCCAAGCACCAATAATCCTTATGAGCCAGAACAGGCAAGGTCAAAAAGACAGATTCAGATCTCAAATTGATTATGAGATAAACAAAAAAGCAGAAGAAGAAATAAGAAGCATAAAAATTCAACTTAATAAAATTGAAAAAATATTGTCTGGAAAAAAGAGATAATTAATTCTCTAATCTATCATTAAATTCTCGGGAGATATTCTCAAGCATTTTTTCTTTCACCCAATTTTTATATTCGCCCCATTCTTTACTTTGGCCACGCTTGGACGAAGTGGCTAAAATCTTTGATTTTTGCCTATGTCCCAAAACCCAACTAAGTTTTACGAATGCAGTTTCTGAAAGCATATCTTCTAAATAAATAACTCCTGTTTTCAATAAATCCCTTGCAGTAGAATAAACATATGGATCAAGTCTACCATAAACTGTTTGAGGTGTAGCGAAAACAAAAATCCCTTTTCTCTCTGCTTCTTTCAATTTATTAATCCAGCTTTTTCTAGATCCCTTAGCAGCAATTTGTCCTAGCCCTAAAAACTCAATTACAACCCCTTTATACTTCCTTTTGATATAATAATCTAAAATGCTCGGATCCTGTCCTGGATGGAATTTAATCAAAGCCACTTTTTCTTCAAACTTAACATCTGATTTAACTTTCCCTTTGAATCTTCTATTAAAATGAGAAATCACTTCAATTCTGTCTGGAAAAATTTTAGCAAAAGGTTTTGAATTAATTGATTTAAATGCGTCTCTTTTTGAGGTATGCATTTTTCTTACTTTTGTTCCAGGAATCGCATAGCAGAAATCATCATTAGTTGAAGCATGCCCCACAATCATAACTTCCGCAATATCTGAAATAGCAGCAATCGCAGAACACTGTAAATTCAGAAGTGCATCTGAACTTGCCCGATCTATACTTCTCTGACTATAAGTTAAAACAACCGGTTTACTTAAATCCCTCAAGAAAAAGCTTAGGGCAGCAGCAGTATAATGTAAAGAGTCCGTCCCATGCGTTACAATAATTCCTTTAATATCCGGATCATTTAGAAATTTGCCAGCAATTCGCGCAATTTTTTGCCAATCTTTAAAATCCATCTCAGCAGAATCTTTCATAAAGGGAATTTCTACTTTTGAAACATTAACTTTCTCAAAAAGACTAGGATAATATTTAAACAATTTTTCCGGACTATCTAAAGGAGAAACTCCTCCTTTCTTAGGGTCCAAACGCGAGGCAATAGTTCCTCCTGTAATTATCATTGCAATATTTGGTTTTTTAGAATCTCTTTTTATTCCAGATTCTTCTTTTTTATCTAAAGCTTCTTTAATAAGTTTAATCTCTAAAACGCCCTTTTTATTAAAACCAATATTATAACCTGAATCCAATTTAAGTAAAATTATTCCCTTCTCATCTTCAGGATTTTCAAGCAAGATTCCTTCATAAATCAATTTTGAAAGGTGAACTTCAACATAATCTCCCGATTTCGCATTACTTTTCATAAATACACCAACTAAGATTAGTATAAAAATATAATGTAAAACGATAAAACTTATAAGGAAAATTCAGTTCCAAAAATCAATGGGAAGAAAATTAACGGGATTTTTGGTCGGAACTGCAGCAACTTTAATTTTATTAGCAGGATGTGACAACAAAAACAGAGAAGCCATAACAAACCACACAGGAACTCAAATTAGGGATATTCAAAAAGGAGATACTCTTTGGAAATATGCTACTGAACTTAAAGGAGAAAATCCTCAATTAAGTGAAATGTACCCAGGGTATATCGTAGCCTATTTAGCAGAATTTAATAATATGGAAGATCCTAATAACATAAAAGCTGGAAAGAAAATATTATTACCTATCTATTCAAATCAATAATTTAATAAAGATTTTTTTCTTTCAAAATTAATGGTAAAAATAGGATTAGAAATTCATGGTTATTTGAATACTAACGAAAAATTATTCTGTGATTGTAAAGCAATTCATGGGGCAAAGGTCTCAAAGCCAAATTCAAACATCTGTCCAACTTGCACAGGACAACCCGGTGCAAAGCCAATGCTTCCGAACAAAGAATCCATTGACAAAGTGATCTTAACTGCACTAATTCTTGGATGTAAAATCAACAAAAAACTTGTTTGGCAAAGAAAACATTACGATTGGCCAGATCTCCCAAAAGGACATCAAAGTACAATTTCAGGGCCCTATGCAATTCCTGTTGGAGAAAACGGAAAATTTCTAGATATTGGAATCCGAGAAGCGCATTTAGAAGAAGATCCAGCATCATGGAATCCTGAAACAGGAGAATTAGACTATAATCGTTCTGGAAGTCCTCTAATTGAAATTGTAACAGATCCAGACTTTGATAGCTCAGAGAAAGTTATAGAATGGCTTAAACAATTAATGATTACTCTAAATTATGTAAAAACAATAGACAATGACTTAGGGATAAAAGCAGATGTAAATGTTTCAACAACTGGAAAAAGGGTTGAAATAAAAAATGTAAATAGTTTGAGTAATATAAGAGCTGCAATTGAATATGAAATTAAGAGACAAAGGAAAGAAAAACCAAAGACAGTAGAAACAAGAATGTTTAATGAAACAAAAGGAGAAACAATCAAAATGCGTGATAAAGAAGATGCTGGAGACTACCGATTTATTTCTGAACCTGATCTCCCAATAATCAAATTAGATCCAAAGAGAATTGAAAAATTGAAAAATGCTCTTCCTGAAACTCCGCACAAAAAAGTAAATAAATTAATCAAAAAACATAAAGTAGAAAAAAAGTTTGCAAAAATCCTAACACAAAAATTAGACATCGCTGAATTTTTCGAAAAGGTTATAAAAAAAGCAAATCCAAAATTAGCGGTCCATTGGGTTGCTGGAGAACTAGCAAGAGTTTTGAATTACTCAAAAAAAGAACTTGAAGAAGTAGACATAGATCCTGAACATTTTATTGAACTTTTAAATTTAGTGGAGAATAATGTAATCACTGTACTAAAGGCAAAAGAAATTTTAAATCAATTTGTTCCAAAATCTTTCTCGCCAAAAAAAGAAACAAAAAAACATACTAAAATAGACTCCTTAGATGAAATAAGAAATATTTGTTTAGGAGTTATTAAGGGAAACCAAAAAGCCGTTGAAGATTTTAGATCTGGAAAAAAAGAATCTATTAATTTTTTAATTGGTCAAGTAATGAAAATTTCAAACAAAAGAGCAGACTTCAAAACTGCTAAAGAAATGCTGGAAAAAGAATTAGAATAATTCAAACCAAATCCCTAAAATAAAAATCAAACTCAAAAATCCAATAATAAACCAATTAATTGGGATAGAAAATTCAGGTTCCCGATTTCCTTTCTTCTTTGACTTAATGTTTGTTAATAAAATTAAAATTCCCATCAAGCCTCCAGAAATAACTCCTCCAATTCCCAAAATTTTTACAAAATCTATGAAGTTAAACAGGTTTACAAGTAAATAAAGAAACAAAGGGAATAATGAAACAAAAAAGAAAACATATTTCTTTTTCTTAAGATCATAAATAAAAATATCTCTCAAAGAAAAACTCAAAACAAAATAACTAGTCAACATTGTGAAAATTCCTAAGATAATTATCACATTCCCAAAAGAGATAGTAGCAACCTGTTCTACTCCTTTTCCAAAGATTCCAACAAAAATAAAACTAAATAAAATATAGAGAATAATTGGAATTAAAGCTCCGACAAAAATAGCTTTTTTCAGTAATTTTTCTTGTCCTTTAATCTCCTGTCTCAATTCAGGTATTGAAGTAAAACCAAGCAAAGCAAAAATAACAACGCCAAAAGGTAAAAAGAAATTTGAAAAATCATTGTAAATTAAATTACCAGTATCAACTCCCGGAAGAAATTTTAAAAACATCACTAGAATAATTCCAATGATTGCTAAAACTCCCCAAAACTCAATTTGTTTTAATTCCTTAAGTCCTCGCCTCAAAAGAAGAGTCATAAGAAACCAGAATCCAATAGCAAAATGCAAAGAATAACTAAAATCTCCAAAAAACAATTGTGAAAGACTCTGACCTTCCCCAATCAAATAAGCAAGCAATGCAGAATAAATCCCAAAGGCCATCGCAATAAACATCAAATATTTTCCTTTTTTACCTAGGTATTTTTCAGCATAACCAGGGAGTTGATGAATTGTTTTCGTTCTTAACGTAATCTCTCCTAGATATAAATTAACTAGCAAAAGAATCAATCCCAAAACAAAAAGCCAGAAAACTCCAATTAAAAAACCAGATTGTGAAAAAACATAGGGTAATCCTAAAATTCCTGCTCCAATAATTGTTCCACTAAGCGTAAAAGCTGTTGCCCAGAATTGTTTATTGAAGGCCATCTTTTTTTTATATCATCATAAGAACAAAACTTAATATAAAAAATTATTGACTAATAGATTCCATTCTCCAAGTTCCACTCATTAGTTTATTATAACCTAGAATATTATACTCTCCCACAGTTATTACATCATCTGGATTGAATATTCTTCCAATATATTTTATTTCCTTAAAATTAAGCTCAAATATTGGGCTTAACATTCTTGAAGGATCTGCTCTTAAATATGTTTTAGTAAACTGAATTTCTCCTTCCTTAACCACTCCGACAATTCAGGAGTTACCAAAAAATCTTCTGCCATAGCAAGAAATAATCCAGAAGAAGAATCATAATGACAAACATGTAAACTAAATTCATGATGTTGAGTATCCCTTTCAAATGCCTAAACTTCTTCATTAGAGTAAGCATTAGGAGATGTTTTCATATGGGACTATATCGCATCCAAATCTCTTCTGGCGGCTTCAGGATTTCTATAAAACTCTCCTTTAACCTACCATCTGTCAAGTCAGTTAAATCAAGCATCAGAGTTAT
>CAZJDG010000002.1:0-24996 GCA_964544725.1 Candidatus Woesearchaeota archaeon
ATAATCCTATAGAAGAAAGAATTCTTCCAAAGAAAAGATGTTCAATTCCTTTAACCGCTTTCTTTCTTAAGTGGGGATGATGTTTTGCGAGTAAAAAAAGAGAGGTTAAACCGCTTCCAACTCCAAACCAAAATAGCGCAGACCAAATGCTAACATTTAGAGATGCAAATTTCATAGTAATATCTCTCAAAGCAAGGAACATAGATGCAATTATAACAATAAAAAATGCCTTACTAACATTATATTCTGAATGACCCTTTTTCTTAAGGGATATTAAGAAAGATCCAAAAACTAAAAGAATAATTCCAAAATAATTTAGAGAAGATAACCTCTCTCCAAGAAAAACAAATGCAAAAAATAAAACAAAAATAGGAGTCATAGAAAGGAAAGAGATAACCCTAGATATCTCCGTTTTTCTCACAGCTAAAAAATAAAAATAAGCTGCTAAAATATAAAAAACTCCACCAAATAAAATAATTAAAATTAAATGGAATGGAATTAAAATTTTAGCTTGCAAAAATAAAGTTGTTATCAAAAAAACAAATGATGCAGAAATTCCAGAAACAACTGTTGCTAGAAGAGGATCTCTTAATTCATGGCTTACAATAAATTTATCAAACAAACCAATGAATGCCCACAAAAATGCAGCAGTCAATGCAAAAATAATCCATAACTCAACCATATAACTATAAAGAAAATTCGTTAATAAATCTAAGCTTCATCTACAACGCCTGCATTGGTGACATAATAAATAGTTTCGTTATCTGGTAAATTTGGAGAATCAATTAATTTCGCAACTCTTGAACCTTGTTTTCCTCTCCTCAAATACATTCTATAAGTTGATGCATGGCCTACAATATTTCCACCAATAGGGGTTGTTGGATCTCCAAACATCTGTGCCGGATTTGCCATTACTTGATTTGTAACATAAACTGCAAGATTATAAGTTTCAGCTAGTTTCATAATGTCATGTAGATACTTATTCAACTTCTGTTGCCTATCTGCTAATTGTCCTCTTCCAGCATACTCCGCCCTAAAATGGGCTGTCAAAGAATCAACAACAAGTAATTTTATTGGCTCGCCATCTTTAATCATCTCTCCAATTTTTTCAAGTAATAAGATTTGATGATCGCTATTAAAGGCTCTTGCTACAAAAATATTCTTCAAAACTTTTTCTGGATTAGCTCCCATACCCTCTGCAATTTGCTGTATCCTAGAAGGCCTAAAAGTTCCTTCAGTATCAATGAAAACGCATTTTCCATTCGCTCCACCACTTTCTTCTGGTAATTGTACATTAACTGCCAAAGTTAATCCTACCTGCGTTTTCCCACTTCCATAAGCCCCAAAAGCCTCAGTAATAGCACGTCCTTCAACACCCTTTCCCCCAAGAAGATTGTTTAAATTTTTACTTCCTGTTGTAATATGAATAACATTATCCCTTTTTTTAGCATACTCCACTCCATCCACAAATCCTAAATCAAGCATAGTTCTTGCAGCTTGAATCGCCTTTCTTGCAACCCCTGCACTAACTCCTGCAGCATCACCAAGTGAAGCAGGCCCCATAACAGCCAAAGACATCATATCATAAACTCCTGCAGATTCAAGCTTTGCAGCAACAGCAGGCCCAATCCCTGGCAAGTCCGTTAATTGAGGTTCCTTTAGCTTTTCTAACTTAGGTTCCTTTGTAGTTTCAGCCCCTGTTTTAACCATAAAGAAGATTACAAAGCTCCGTTTATAAAGATTATTTACTTTCAATATACTCTTTGAATTCTAAAACAAATAAAGCAAAAAAACTTCCAATTACTCCTAAAAATAAATCAAACAAAGTATCTTCTAAACTTGGTTGAGTAGAAATAGGGGTAAGTAAAGCTAGAACAAATTCATAAAATTCCCAAAAAACAGCAGTAAGTGCTACTAAAGAAACAACAAACAAAAATTTGAAAAATTTATTCAATTCCAGAGATTTTCTAACTTCAAAATAGCTCAAAATAAAAAAATAAGTACAGCCAACAAATAATCCCCCTAAAATATGCATTGCATCATCAAACCAAAAAACATATTCAAAAATCCCACCAAAGTAAAATATCCAACTAAGAAGGAATAAGATAAAAGGTAACCAAAAATATTTCACAACTTTGAAAAAATCTCTTAAAAACATTTAAGCCTCCCATTTGGCCACGCTTGGACGAATGTCAGACATTTAAACCTTCAAGTTGTTTTAAAAATTCGTCTACGTTAACTTCTTGAACTTCATCGATTATTAATTCAGGATTATTAAAAAATTTGTTTAATCTAACAGTTCCAGAAAAAACAAGTTCCTTACCAAGAACATTTTGTTTTTCTAAAGTTAAAGTTTCAGGTTCTAGATTGCTAAATCCGAGGCCACTAAGTTTCTCATGAAATAAAACAGCACGAATAGTTTCCGTTCCATCATCAAGAACAATATTCATCAAAGCTCTTCTTTCAGGAGCTACTTTCCCATGTTGCTCGCAATTAAAACTTTCCCCTTCTTGAACAACCTTCTTTTTACATTCCATACAAACATTAAAAAATCTAGGCTCAAAGGATTGAACAACAAATGCTCTAGTGTTAATATTATCTGAAATTTTAAAATCGGAAATATTTTTTTCTTTTATGATCTTTTGGGTATTAACAAACTCAAAAACTTCTGTACTTAGTTTAAAATCAGAAAAATTTCCTAAGTGAAGTTCATTCTCCCTCATTGTTGCATTTAAAATTTCAACAGAACTATCTTGAGAAATTTTTCCCTCTTCAATCAGAGAAATATGATTAGCGTCCCATAAAACAACACGAATATTTGAGGTATCATCGGCAATAACCATATTCGCAACTTTACTCTCTTTGTCGTTTCTTGTAAAAGTCCTTACTGGGAACAAATTAATAATCTTCCCAACAGTGTTTACTCTTTTCATTCCAGGAATAAGATTACCTATTTTCAATTTCTCATTATCAAAATTAACACCTAACTCCGCAGCAATAATTTGTGCAGCCCCTTCTTTACTTATCAAACCAGAAATTCTCTCTCGTTTAGCATCAACTTTTTGTTCAATTTCTGCCTTACTTATATTTGAAGAAGCGGAAATAATCTCCAATAATTTTTCATAATTAGCATCATCCATTAAATAAAGTAATATGCAGTGTTTTTAAGAATTTTTATACTCAACGTAATAATTATAAAGGTATTTTATTAGAACAAAGCATGGGAAGTGTAAATATAAGATTGAAAGTAATGCCTTCTTCTCCAGAAGTAAATTTTGAAGAAATAAAGGCAAGACTAACTGAAAAATTAGAATCTGAAGGTGGTAAAGGCTGTTCTTTTGAAGAAGAACCAATAGCATTTGGACTAAAAGCCATAATTGCTACATTCATTTACCCTGAAGAAAAAGAATTTGAACCTGTAGAAAATGAACTTGGAAAATTAGAGAATGTTAGTTCTGTCCAAGTAATAGATATGAGACGGGCATTATAATAAATCTAGTTTATTTTAATAATTATGACTCCAATTATCAATTATTGCCGCTAAGATAGCCAATCCTGCACCAATTGGAACTAAATAATATTGTTCTAAATTTCCAACATAATTTCCAAGAAGAACAACTACTCCTGCAATTAGAGAAACAATTCCAACTTTAGTGATCATTTTAGTTAACCTCTGTAATAATAAATGGGATTGAGTTTAAAAATTTATCCAAAAATTTATTAATAAGTTTTTATTAATTTTATTATGTTCAGAAAATTAAAGGGATTTTTAAATAAAATAATGGATTTGGTGTTTCTTGTTCTGACTCTAATACTTTTTTTATTAATCGCATACATAATCTTTATTTATTTTAAAAATTCCCAAATATTCAATAATAAGTTATATAATTTAATTGTGCTTGCAATATTTTATTCAATTGTCTATTTGTTTTTCATCAGATTGTATTATAAGATTTTTAAGTTTACGTTGAATAAAAATCTTCTCAACAAAAAAGAATTTGAGATAATGTTGAGAAAAAAAGTCAATTGGAGAAAAAAAACTTTGAAAAAAGAAAATAGAATCCCTCTAACATCAACTAAAAAATTAAAAATATTACTAAACGAAGGAAAATTAATAGATAAAGAATTTTATAAGGGGGCCATATTTTTTAATAGTTTTATTGAATTTTTCATTTTCTCAATTTATTATGGGCTTTATATTGGGCATCCATTTTGGGCAATTAAAAAATCTATTAAACCCTTCCCAAAAGCGGTCAAAAAATTTTTTAGTTTAAGTTTATACGAATACAGATATGGTTGGAATAAGTTCAAGAATTCAAGTAAAGAGGAAATTTATTTACCCTTTCACATTCCTCCATTTAAAGAAAAGACCCAATAATTTTATTAACTATTTTTATCACATCTCTTTATGTTATCTGAAGAAGAAGCAAAAAACATAAAGACGCAAATTATTCAACAAATTGATTCTACATTTCCTGAAGATAAAAAAAATCAGGCAAAACAAGAAGTTGATTCTATGGGAATTCCTCAATTGGAAGAATTTCTAGAAAAAAATAATTTGGTAAAAGAACAAGGGCAAGAAGGAAATCCACCACAACAATGTATTTTTTGCGCTATTGCATCTGGACAATCCGATTCTGTTAAACTAGATGAAAATGATGAAGCAGTTGCAGTTTTAGAAATAAATCCAATTTCAAACGCGCATACTTTAGTAATCCCAAAAAATCATATTTCAAATGCCGAAGGAATAACTGAAAAAATCAAAGAACTTGCTAAAAAAGTTTCAGAAAAAATAGGAAAAAAGCTTTCTCCAAAAGAAATTTTAATTTCAAATTCAAATTTGTTTGGGCACGAGATAATTAATGTTCTCCCAGTTTATGAAAATGAGAATATGAATTCTCAAAGACATCAAGCAAAAAAAGAAGAATTAGAAAATGTTGAAGAAAGCTTAAGAGAAAAACCTGAACCAGAAAAAATAGTAAAACCTAAGGTAAAAAAGATTAAGGAAAAATTATGGCTTCCAAAGCGAATTCCTTAGTTACCTCTGCTGAATAATCTTTTAAACCAATTCAACATTTTTTGAATTAAATTTCCACTAACACATTCATTGTTTATACAAAGATTACTCCCACATTCAAAATGATTTTCACATTGAGAATCTTCTCCTAATTGAGAAACAAATTCATCATCTATTACTGAACAAAATTTATTTTTAACCCTATAACCCCAAGGATAGCATTTGTCTTCTAATTCGCAACCGTTACAAACTGGAGAAATTTCTTCATCACTTCCAGATGTTTCTTCACCCTCAGAATTAAGTTCTTCTTGAATTTTTGGATAAATTCCCAAATCACTTGTAGTTTTATTAATTTCTTGCTTTAAATAATCAAATTCCCCCTCAGATAACCCTTCTCCTTTTATCAAATCATCAGCGGTGATAACATAATCCCTTCCAGCTTCAGCAAAAAGATAATAATAGGCTCTAGCATCAGTACCCCTAATAAAACAATTATATACAAAAAATACATTTTCAGGAATTTTTGCTTTAATATATCCTATCCTTGGTAAATCATTATCTAAAATTAATTCAAAATCATGTTTTCCCAAAAGTCCACTATTCATACGATTAACAAACTCTTGCTTAATCTCTTCCCTAGCATCTATGGGTAAATTCATCCCATAGTTATGGTTCCAACCTCCCCCATTACAAGTAAATATTTTCTCGTCTAAGTCTCTTTGATGAAATCTAGGATGAGTCACTGTTGCTAAAGGTATTAAAGATGAAGAAGGTAAAACTTCATTTGACGTTGGAATCGATGGAGATTTTATACACAAGCCATCTCTTCTGCAATATTCGTCCCCCACAGGACCCCAAACCTCAAAAACACCATAAGCAGGTTGTTTCAAATAAGATGCGTCTGGGCAAGTATTTAAATCAATTTGTCCCTGACTACAAAATGTTGAATCAATTTTTACCCATTCATTATCAATATTTGCTAGAACATTCGCATGAAAACTTGATTCCATATGAACTATTGAAGGAATCTTTGCAACTCTAAGTGCCGCCACAGTTAAAACAGCGGAATCAAAACAAACACCTTCTGGATAATTATAAATATAAGCAAAATCAGACAGATTAGTATTTTCATTATTTACAGGTGAATGATCATAACAAGGATCATCTAAATTAGAGAGATCACACCCATAAGGTCTGGAAGACTTTATCCAATTTGCAATCTTTTTAGCAATTTGTTCTTGATTTGTTTCATCCCCAACTACATTGAGCACATCTGATACAAAATCTTCATTATTAAGGAAATTTTTTACCTCCCCATTTTCTTCATTTCCCTTAATCCACATAGAATCTTCAAGAGCTTTGTCTAATGGAGCATCCCAAGTAGCATCAAAAATTTTTGGAACACAAA
Source organism: Candidatus Woesearchaeota archaeon (assembly GCA_964544725.1). Lineage (GTDB taxonomy): Archaea > Nanobdellota > Nanobdellia > Pacearchaeales > GW2011-AR1 > CAZJDG01. The sequence continues at coordinate 6,426 of CAZJDG010000002.1, forward strand.
AATCTTCATCTAAAATAAAACCGTCTTCACATCTCCCTTCCAGATTCCCCTCTACTTCTCCTTCACACTTTCCATCCTTACATCCATTAGAACAAGAATAAATAACTTTTTCAACATAATCGTTATCCTTACAAACATATTCTACAAGCTTTCCTTCTTCATCTCCAGAAGTTCCACAATCATCTACCCAAGTATCCCAAACTCCTGGAGCTTCTAATCCTAAAGTATTTCCTTTCACATAATAATCTTCCCCTCCATCTGAATCAGTACATGTTTGAGTATCTGTTACTTCTCCAGTAATTTTTCCAACCAAATTCTCAAACCATCCAGCACTAACAAAAACACTAAATCCTATTAATAAAAAAAGACTTAAACTCACAAACATCAAACTCTTTTTCATAATCTTACATAGAAACTATATATTATAAACATTATCAAATCAAAAAAGACTTCAAGATTTTTCTAGAACTTTCTCAACTATTGTATGTTTTCTTAATACTTAAATCTTCTTTCATACTCTTTATGATCCAACCATTCAAGAATAATTGTTAATATAACTATATCTCCACCTTCAACAGAATAAATTAATCTCCAGGCATTCGGTAGATTATATTTCCAAAGATTTTTTGTATTGAAATTTTTAATGTATTCTTTGGGAATTAATTTTTTTGAAACTTGGATTCCGCAAAATGGATTTTCCTTAATATCATCTAAAGCTCTGTTGATAAATTTTTTTAATTTTTGATCATTTAGTTCTCTGTAAGCCTTCAAAACTTTTTCATTAGCAAACTGAACTTCAACTTTTTTCATTTTTTCCAAATCAAATGAGCTTTTTTTAGTCTTTTTTCCGCTTCTTCAGGATAAAAAATCCATCCTATTTTCCCTTCTGAATCCACAGATATCTTACCAGAAATCAACAAATAGTCAATTATTACAGAATATGTCTGGTACATAATTTTCTTGGGCAGAGATTCCCAAAGCCGTTTTTTCCTATACTCTCCATCATGTTCTCTTATGAATTTTTCAATTGCTAAAACTGTATCTAATCTAGGATATCTTTTATTTGTTTCTCCAAATATACTCATTTTCATGGTTATATCAACTAATATACCTTTATAAAATTTTCTTTTTAAAAGAAAAACCAGTGCCAAAAAAAGTAAAGAAACCTAAAACTTCAAAGGTTAAAAAAAAGGTATGGCTTCCAAAAAGAATCCCTTAAGTAAGAATTCTATAAAATTATAATTGAAGAAATAAAAATAAAACAAAGTCAAAAAACTAATCAAAAAAACTGGAACAAAAGGTATTCCCTGTCTAACATTAATTGATTTATGCTTCTTCTGAATCTCATCTATTTGTTTATGCGTCAAACCATGCCAATTAGCTTTGAAGATTTTTCTACCAACTTTTAAATCCTTATACAACCAATCCCCTTCAACCAAATTTTTAGAATTTACCTTCTTAACTAAACATGACTCATCAACCGCTTTTGCATGCAAATAGAGATAAGGCAGAAGGAAAATAAAAATTCCCATGAAGAAAAATGAAGAATTATAAAATCCAAAAATCATCGTGACCACTCCTAAAAACATTATAAATAAATTTATCTTTTTGCTTTTGATAAAAATCATTCTAAAATGTTTTTTATAAGAACCCATATTTCTCCAGGGAAGGTAAAAACTCCAACCTAGTCCATAGATTCCTCCGATGAATAAGAAGAACAAAAAGAATGAAACAAAAATCTGGGCATTAGTTGCTAAACTCTCTGAGATTGGAAGAATTGTCCCTAAAGCAATCATCAACTTCGCATCTCCCCCAGCAAACATTCTACCATAGTATAATAAATTCCCAATTGCAAAAAATATTGCTAATCCAATAAGTCCTTGGAAAAAGAAATTAAAGTTTCCTAAAAATAAAGAATAAAAAAATCTAAATCCCAATACAAAAATTATCAAAGAAAAGTTAAGCCAATTCGCAACTTCCCGATATTTAAAATCTTGTATACTAGCAAAAATTAACCATACTACTGCTAAACTTAATAAAAAAATCACCTCAAACATTTAAAGAAATAGAAAAGATGATTTATAAATTATTTCCGATCTTTCTTTTCATCAGAATTATCAAAAACAATTGTTCTTCCCCTACCACCTTTCTTGTAAGGATGTTTCTTTTTTTCTTTCCTCTTATCTTTACTTTTATTCCTTTTCTGAGAAAAAGCGTAATCCATTTGTTATTTAAGCAGGCTTGACAGGGCAAGGGAAAGATAATAACTTATTGTCAGTTGTTAAATTTTGGATTGTTTTTCCATATATGTCATCTATAGTAAAATCCTTATTCAATACAAGAGGATTTGGACCTGCAATACAATCTTCAGCATTTAAAGTTCCCAAAGGTTCAACAACATCATTAACAATCAAAATATTACTACAAGTCTGAGTCGAACATTCTCCCACACCATATTGTTTTTGTACTTTTGAAAGATAATTACAAGTCACATCTTTGAATTTATCTGAATCCGCTTTTAGATCTCTCTTAACGCTGCAGAAATCAAATTGGCTATTAGTTGAACAGGCGACATTACAAGCTGTTACTACATCATCAACATTATTCGTAGAAATCCATGGAGCAATTTTACCCCATCCTAATGTAAACCCAAGAATTAAAATCGCCAGAACAAAAACTCCAAGTACAATTAATATTATTGCATTTGTACTCAATCCTTGTCCTCTTTTATTATGCATATTTAATCAATGTTAATTTTGTTTAAAAATGTTTTTGTTATTTCGAAAATTTGTAATTAACTATCACTAACCATTCCCCCTCTCTAATACCATCCCATTTTGTTTCATTAAGAGTCCCAACAATAAGATACTCCCCGCCATTATTTGTTCCACTAAATTTAAAATTTCCTTTTTCAGTCTCCTCTCCAGAAAGTTCAATAAGTTTCAAAGCGTCTTCAGGAGATTTTCCCAATTTAGTATAAAACCTTATATCTTCCGCAATCTCGTTAACAGTTTTAATCAACACAGCCCCCTCAAAAAAACTTGAATCCCTCCCCGCTGCTAAATAAAAATTAAGTAAAGTTAAACTACAAACTATGAAAACTCCAAGCACTAAAATCACCGTCGGAATATCTCCCTTCTTATTCCTCATCGTCTTGTAAGAAATACCTCCAAAGTCAAATCTTCATTTATTTTAATTTCTTTGTAGGGACTTACCCAACCAAATGAATTAACAAGCAAACGAAAATTAAATTTTTTTGAAGAATCTACAAAAATTTTCTTTCCTAATGCATCGTTAAATTTATTCAAACCTTCGTCAGCTTCAATTTGATTAAATACACTTTTACCCATAGTATCATTAGTCATTAAATATCCCTGTAAAGATTTTTTTATCAAGATAGGAGGAGAATCCACACTTATTGTAACTACACGATTAATTTTACTCAAAGCAGATGCAGTATAAATTGCAATAGATAAAATAACTAGGATTACAATAGTTGCAACTAACCATGTAACAGTTTCAGCTACTTGTCCTCTCTTTTTATTCCTAAGCAACATTTTTTTCTGTTTTTCTCACAGCAGTCAAGATTTTAATTGAATATGGATTATTTTTTCCATCAACAGCATAAAAGCTTCTTTCAAAACACTTAGATAATTTTTTGTGTTCCTTAACGTCTTGAGCCTTGCAATCTGCTAATAAATTTCCATTCCCCTCCTTAACAGAATTCAAAGATTTTCCAGAAGTAAAATTATTAAAATAAACTTCAAAATAATATTGACCATTATCTATATTAAGATTTGCTTCTTCTGAAATTTTAATTCCATCAGTCAAAGAAGAAGAACATTGTGAGGGAAATAATTCTTGAATATCATCTTTCAATCCAATAACATTATCTACATAATTAACGTCCCCTTTATTACAATTAGTGTTCCATCCATTGTAGTATCTTAAAGCTCTTTTCCACCCTGAATAACTTTCAGTTTTACAGCCATAATATTTTTCCTCAGCATTATAATTCCCTGCCAGCAAATTTGCCCCATATTTAATACTATCCTCAAAATTTTCTGGGGTTGAGGTGGGATGTTTAGATTTATAAATTTGCATAACTCCCCAACTCAAAGAATTTCCTTGAGGATCAGTATCTCCAGATTGGATTGTTTTTGCTTTTTCCCCCTCACAGTAAATGGGATTTCCATTTTCATGAAGATTTCCACAATGTTGCAACACACTCTCATGCATTGCAACTTGAGCAACAAAACATTCAAAATTCTCAGCAACCCCTTGATTCCTAACAAGCCCGTCAACATCGGTAATTCCCAATTCACTTTTCATAGCCCCCACGATTTCAATAATTTTACTTCCAATAATTTTTTGACAACTTTTCTGATCGCTACAAGTAGTTCCGATAGTCTCCCCAGATTTTAACTTCTTAACAATTTCCGAATCCAAAACTCCTTGAGGGGCCAAATAATCTGCAATATGATCTGTCAAAAGACTTGCTTCTAATTCTCTAACATCATAAGGGGTCTGAAAAGCAAGCACCATTGAAATTACACCTGCAGCCACTAAAAGCAAAATTGCAAACCAATAAATGGTAATTATCTTATCAGCACCTTTACGATTTTTTAGAAAAAAATTGTAGTTAAAAAATTCCTCAATTCTTTTCTTGGAGGTTTTGCAAAGGGGGTGTCCCCCAGCTTTTTGTCTTTTATTATTAAGCATCATTTTATTTTTTGTTTATTGAGAAAAAATATCCATCCTCCTTTTCCTTTTTATGAGCAGTGACTTTCACATCATTAAAAAAAGAATAGGTAAATCCCCCTTTTTCCCTCATTTTAACTGTAACATTATTCCCTTGAATCAAAACAATCTTATTCCAACCATTTTCTTTTCCTTTCTCAATTACTTTTTTCATATTAAGTTGAATCACCATTTCAGGTTCTGCAGCATCAATCATCAAAGCAATTTGTTTTGCATATTTTTCTTCAACAGAAGCATCCGTTCCAGTTCTTGAAACTACAAATAAAACTAAGATTGTTAAAAAGATTAAATTCAAACTAATAAAGATAGTATTTTCTGCAAGAATTTGTCCTCTTTTTTTCATCAATCAAAAAGCGCTAAAGAAGTTAATAAAATTATTGATTAGGGAAGTGTAACTGTATCTTCACAATTAAGAGCCTTATATTCATCCCATCTAACTTCTATAATGGTAGGAGACATAAATTTATTCTTAACACCTTTTCCATCAACAATCAAAGCACCAATATGAGGTTCTATTTCTTCAGCGGCCCCCATACCTGCTGCTGCGCCACCAATAGAAACTGCTGCAACTACTATGCCTGCTGTAACCCATCCAACTGGTGTGGCCAAAAAAATACCAACAGCAGTCCCAACTCCTGCTGCTATAACCCATCCAATAGTACCTACTTGACTAGTAATTCCCATAACAACCCAATTTATCTCCCCGACCCTTAAATTTCCAAAAGAATCGACACCTGTTTGTTCAAAAGAAGCTTGTTTAAGTGAAGCAATATTTTTTGTGTTCAATAAATATTCAGAATAGGTAATCTCCTTTCCAGGAATTTTAGTCTTTACAAGATAATCATACAATTTATCTTTACTTACACTATTTTCAATTCCATCAATTTTACTCAAACTAGGATCTAACAAAATCTGAGAACATATGGAACAATAATTATTATGGGTAAAGTCTGTTCCAACATAATTTATTCTCCCTTCTCCAAACATCCACCAACAATCAGTCATCTCTTTCGCAAGCGCTTCATAAGTTTCATTTTCCGTTTTTACTTTAATAATTTCAGGATCAGTTAACCCCTTACAATCTCCATCATTTGTAATACATTTATAAGACCTATAACAGCTAAGTGATCCTGTTGGCAAACCCGATCTTCCACTCAACACCACTGAATTCCTACAAAGTTCTTTATTAGATTCTTCCCCAATATTCAATCTAAACAAAAAAAACAAAAGAATCGCAAAGCTAGCTATTACAATAATTAACATTACCATTTGCTGTGTTGTTAATTCTCCTTTCTTAGACGAGGTGTTTTCATTCTTATTTCTCTCGCGATGCCTATTTTCCCGAAGAGTATGGGAATCGCGCGTAATGGCTTTCATCTGAAACCTCTAAAAATTGAATAAATTCCAAAAAGGGCTATGCCAAAAACAACAATCCAAATTAAATATTTTATTAAGCTGTCAAGATTCATTTTATCAAACTAAGGAAAAATCCAGCAGAACTATTTCCTTGAAGACCTCCAAAGAAATCAATAAAGTTTCTCGAAATCAAAACCACTCCAAAAACAACAGCCACCACTACAAAAATTCCTATTATTATTTTAATTAATTGATTTATAGTTAACATTATGTTCTAAATAAATTTTTAATTTGATCAATCATAGAAATTCCCCTTCCCCTTAAAACAAAAATAGTTATCATTACAATTGCCAAGACAGCCACTGAAATCAAAAGCCAAGGCAAATACTCTGCAACCACTCCTCTTTTCCTCATAAAATAAAAAAAGAAACGTAGTTAATAAATATTTTTAAACTATGAAAAAGTAGTTTTTTTATGAAAATATCAACTTGGGTGGGACTAATAACGGGATTAGCAATGGTTGGAGGAGTTTTGACAAGAGATCTCTGGTTAAAAGAAGAACTTGGAGGGCCATTTGAAAGACCTGCAAAAATAGAACAGATTTCTAATCAAACTTACCCTATCACTTTAAAATACGAAAACGGAGGAGAATCAAAAGAAAGCCTTAGATTAAGTGTAGAACTTGACAGAGAAAAGAACACACTCTATGTGGGAAATTACACTAAAGATTACAACAAACAAGATTGGACTGGAAAATTAGAAAAAGTTCCAGCTTACGCAAAACATACAAGAATAAATCCGTTTTCAAAAACAATCCTTATCCATCCTCCAGAAGTCAAAGTCTCTGGAATGGAACAAAGAATCCACCTTGCTCCACAATATGGTTGGAGTCAAGAAGCTAAACCTTATGAAAAACACGAAGAAGCGCAAAGGATGATAGAAGGAGGTGAAAAACTTATTGACACCGTTTTTGGGATAATACCCTTCCCTTTTTTAAAAGACATTTTTAGATCTTGGAGCAAATCAAAAGAAATCGAGGAAAAAGAAAGAATATTAAAAATCGCCAATAAATTAGCATGTGGATACACTGCAACAATAATTCCCTCATACATAAAAGACAAACTAACAGGATCTATAGAAACCGCAAGAGAGTATAAAATTAGTTTAAGCGAGGGACAACCAGATATGAAAATTCCAATATATCTTTTAACCCAAATAGTTCTAGGTGACCCTACAAACGCAGCAAGTGGCTCCTTCCCAAATAAATATGGAAAATTAGAAGCTCAGATAATTGAAATTAGCTTAGGACAAAGAAAGATGAAATTTGAAGATTATTTCTTACAAGGGCAAGAATTAAGAACGATAAGATTAGATCCTAGGGGCATTGGCATTAAAGGTTTTGATTCAAATCCTTCAATAATAGATGGGAAAACAAAGCCAGAACTTGAAAAACAAGGTGTAATCAAAATAGGATTAGCAAAATATATCCTACCTTCAAAAAAAAGGAGAGATGATGATTTAAAAGTAATTGTTGCAAGTTTTTCTTCAGAAGAAAGAAAAAACGAATTTAGAGCAACACAAAGGTATCCTTATCCAATATTTGTTGGTCCAGAAATTATTGTTATGGAAGAGTCTGAAAATTTACAAAATAATTTCAATCACGATTATAGTTTGGATCAAAAATTAGCATATATTGATTTTTTATTTAATTTTGAGGAAAGAACTGGGACTACATTGATTGTAGAAAGAAATGAAATGGAAAACAAAAGAGTTTTAAAGCGTTTAAAGGAAATAAGAAGAAAATATAATGATCCTGAAAAAAATTGGCGAAAATGTCCAGATTTAATTCTTAACTAACCCAATAATCCCCCAAGAACAACTGATGCTAATACAAACAAAGAGACTGTTGCTACAAGCGCTGTTGCGAAATACAAGAAAATACCTATCCTCAAATTCTGTCCAGTTTGACTTGTTCTTTGAAGTCTATCTTCTCCAGAATCCACAGCAACCAAAGTTCTTGTTAAAATAAATATTATCTCAATAATATAAACTCCAATTATAATCTGTAAATAGTAAGGGGGAATCATCTTTGAAACATCAAATAAAGTCACAAGAGTTCCCAAATTCCCTAATCCTGCTCCAGATTCACTCACTTGAGAAACATTAAGTTTGCTCAAAATTGAAGTAATCATTGCCGCCAAACCAACAACCACTCCTGAAAGTAAAGGTGCAAGAAAAGTCATATTACTCTTCATATCAGAAATAATCTCTGCAAGCATATCTCTCAACCTATTTGTAATCTTCTGAATATTCTTAACATATTCAGAAATACTCATCAATCCCAATGCAGCAATTTTCAGGCCTTTCTTTGAAGACTCTACAAGAATCTTCATACTTGTCGCAATAAGCTCTGAAGGATAAGAATTAATCGCCCCTCTCCTCCTATCAAAAATAGCTTTCTCAACACTCATTCCTGCTTGTCTAATATTAAAATTAACAATCTTAAAGAAATCCTCTGTAACCAATCCTTTTGTAGATTCCGCAAGCTTACCAAATGCAAGTTCAGGTGGAGTTCCATTCCCAATACGATTTCCTAGTTGGAATAAAGAATTATTGAACTCTCTTTCAAGTTGTTTAGTTTTTGTTCTTTCTTTAATCAAATCCCTAGTTTTAGATTTGTAAACTATTGAAAAAAACAAAGCAATTCCTAAAGGAATAAACATGCTCAAAATTAAAGCCCCTGCTCCAAAAGGACCCGCAGTTCCAGTTCCAGTTTCAATAAAACCAAAGACTTGTTCATTACCAAAAAAACCCAATCCAAATTGTGCAAAAGTAAAATCCTTACTCAATCCAATCATTTCAGGAAGAGAGGATTTAAAAAATAAAGGCAAAAATCCCAAAATAAAAAGTGGTAAAGTTATTAAGAAAGCTGTAAAATATGATGCATTACTTTTGTACTTGTAATAGAGATGATTCCTTTCCAAAAGTTCAGATTCCCCATGACCTCCCGGTCTCAAAAACATAATTTTATCAGTAAGATAGAAAACAAAGAAAGGCACAATCAAATTAAATAAAACCATAACATGATACCATTTGATAATATCACCAACCATTGCCGAAGCCAAAGGAAGCAAGGCCAAACCCAATGTTGGTAAAACCACTCCCAACATGTAAACATTTGTCAAAGGACTTCTAACACTATGTGTAAACTTCAACATCTTATCATAAATTCCATCAAGAATAACTTGTAAAGATTTCTCCAAAGTCACAATTCTTCGAACATTATCCGGTTCAAACAGACTACTTTCAATCAAATGAAATGATTCAATAAATTCAGTATTATCTTTTCTCCAAGTTTGAAGATAATTATCTAAACTTTCTTTGATAGTAGAATATTTTCCAATCTCCACATTGTAAAATATTTTTTTGAAATCTAAGGCTAAAGGATATTGCAAATGTTTAGATGCAAAAGAAATTGCCTTTTCTAAATTAGGAGTGTGTCTCATATAAACAACTATATACAAAATAGCGGGAACCATCTGACTACTTGCCTTAAGTCTCCATTGATTTGCCAATCTTTGTGGATAAGCCTTAAAGAAGTAAAATAAGAAGAGAGAAAGTATAACTGCCAAAAAGAAAAATAAAAAGGGGAAGGCAGCAAACCCTTTAATCAAAACAACTGCAAGAGAAAAAATCACTCCAATAAAAAAAACACTTAGGAAGGCCATCACGCTTAAGGTCAACGCTTGCCAAGGTTCAACATCTACATGAGCAATTTCTAGATGCTCACGTATTTCTTCCTCATCTTTTTTAGAAACATTAAGCTTAATTACACTCCCAAGACTTTTACACCATCTTTCATATCTATTCAAGATAGGAATAGTTTCTTTTTTGAATTTAACATAATCTGAACTAAAACTTTCTTGCGCAGAAGAAGTTTCAAAATTACTTTCAATTCTGTTTCCGTACTTTCTTAGAACGTCTTCAACATTAGGTCTTTCAAAATCGTCGGGCATTTTCACTCTTTTTATCAATAAAAATAGTAAAAACAATTAATAAATCTTTAGAAAAATAATCAGCTAGGTAAAGGTGGTGGCGCAGAAATATCATAAACTATCTCCGCGATTGTTAAATCATTAACCTTTATCTCCACTATATCACTAGCGCTTAAATTTCCGTCGCTTATAGTTAATCTAAAGATCAAAGATTGTTGGGCGCTAACTTCGGGAGCCGTAAAATTAGTGACTATAAAATTATTATTACCCAAAACAACATTCATCCCTGAAATCTGAGTCCAATTATAAGTCAGTAAATCTCCACTAGGATTGTAACTTTCTGAACCATTCAAAATTACTAAAGAACTCTCATTAACAGTTAAGTTAATACCTGCATCAGCAATAAGGAAATTACTTTGCAATCTACTACAAATAATTTTAGAAGTCACACAATCTATACCCCCATCTAATTCCACAGAAACATAAAATTCTTTTGGTTTAAACTGAAAATTATCTACAGTGGTCTCTAACTCATCACTTAAATTTTCAGTTGAAGTTTCTTTAAATTTTAATTGATTATTCTCGGCAAAAACAAAAACAAAAAGTTTTTTGATTTCTAATTCTAAAGTATCTGTTCTCTTGAATTTAACAATTGTGTTGTAAGACGTTGGATTAATTTCCAAATATTTGCAACTAATCAGGTTAAATTCAATTCCTTTCTCCCCACATTTAATTGTTGTTTTTAGTGAAGATATTTCTTTATTTTTAAATAAATTATTCCCTATAAGAAACCATACCAAAAATATTATAGTAAAAACAAAAAACACAAAAAATATTATAAACCAAATACTTTTGTCAGTTTTCTCAACATTAGTTTGACTAGAATCCAAAGGAGTATTGAGAGAAGTAGAAATGTTAGGATTATCCATCGTTCCAACTAATTAATTTAAGAAGGCAATGCAGGAGGGCTAGGGATATTTCCACCAGTATTTACTATGGAACCACTATCTCCAGAAAGCCAAAAATAAACTCCAACAGCTATTACTATCAAAATTCCAATAATCCACCATGTTAAATTTTTTTGTTTTTTCATTTTATTAGTCTTAAGCAGGGGGTGTATAAAAAGGAGTGTCTTCATAAGGGATGGGCTCATTAGTGATATTCATTTTTCCATCACTACAAGTTTCTCTTGTAACATCACAGTTTTGACCTGCACAACCATAAGATTCTATTTCCCAGAAAGGCAAAGTTCCAATACTAACATCACCATTTGTGCCATATTTACAATATTTTTCCTGCAAGATTTTTCTACTCTCTGGATTTTCTGAATCTTCTAACACACAAGAATCTTCTTCAAAACTTAAAATATCTCCACTACTATCTTCGATGGTAACATTTCCGTAAACAGTTTTCCTCAATAAACCATCTGTATCAACACAGATTTTCTGATGATTTGTTTTTCCCAAAATACAATCATCTTTAACTTTAACCACCATAACCCTGTACATTTCTGAATCTAAAATCTGGTCATTTAATCCAACTTCAGCCCACTCTCCCGTTGCGGTAGGATTATTAGGACTTCCTCCAAAGAAATATGCTTTCTCAACATTACAATTTCCTGTAATATTATTCAAAGCAAAAGAATCTTGAACGATCCCATTTACATCTTTAAACAAAAATGGAAAAATTCCAAGAAAGTTCCATCCAGAAATCATTGAAATTCCTGCAGTATCATATTCATTAATGCCTGAACTAACCCCCTCTGGAAGGCGGAATTTTATATCTCCTGACTTATTAAAGTAAACCCAATTAAGGTTGCTAAAACTAGAAAGGTGATATCCTTCAAGGTAACCTACATCAAAACCTGTTTCAGATTCACTAGTTTGAATGTTAGGACCTTCTCTTGAACTCCAACCCAATGTATAATCTTTAGTTACTGGATTTGTCCAGTATATTGCTTTAACCTCATTAGGATCAATTCCACTACTTATTTGTGAAGGAAAATAAATACCCCAAACTAAATTCCAACCTTTATCAACATGAAGAGGATTATCCATAAATTCAGTAAAAGTTGTTTCCCATTGACAACCTGAAACTGCATTACAACTTGTTGAAGAATTATAACCAATACAATTTGGATCAAAGGAAAGTGCACCATCTGAAGAAGTACCCATTTCACCCCCACATATCCCACTCGGCTCAGTTATTTCCCAAGTAACTTTTCCAGTTGTTTTAAAATTATCAAAAAATCCTGCAGAAACAAATACACTTAATCCTAAAACTAAAAACAAACTAGCAAACATCAAACTCTTTTTCATAAAGATACATAGAAATTATCTATATAAATATTGCCATTTTTTCCCACTCTCTTTTATTTCTGCCTTAATGAAAATAGCAATCCTAAGGCTCCTAAAACAAAAAATACAACTCCCAACATATTTGTATTTTCAGAAGCTAAACCCCAAATAACATTTCCAGTAATATTTGGTGTAAAGAAAAGGGCACTTCCTGCAATCATCGCTGTAGATACAATTCCTAGATATTTTCCAAGATTAGATTTTCCTCCAGAAATAGTATATTGTTTAGCTTTATCTGCATTTCTATAGGCTTCATCTACTCTCTTTTGAGAAATTCCCAGAACGGAGTTATTTCCATATTCCCTTTGTAATTCATCCAACTCTCCAGCCACTTTCCTCCATGATTCAGAATTAGTATATCCTGCCTTCATCAAAACTTTTATTGCATCGTCTTCAGGATGAATTTTTACCTCCCCTTGAGAGGGTTTAGCTATCTTTTCAAGGAGTCCCCTCGCTTTTTTAACTCCAGCCACTTTTCTAGTATTATCATCTGCCATTATATTTATTAGATTTTATGCTTTTTAATTTCTTCGTTCAACCATCTCTGTCATTGATTTGGCCACGCTTGGACGAATCAGTAAAGAATGGCTCACAACTTTCTCTTTTTTATTTCATGATTGAGCCACTTCTGCCACTCTGGAAATACCCTATCACTTAAAGGCAATCCAATTTCTTGCCTAATGTTATCTGAAATTTTATGGAAAGCATCATTCGATAAAGTATTAAATTTAGCCTCAAGGATATTTAGATTTCCAGATTTTTCTGCGGCTTTAACAGTTTCTCCTTTTATCTTAGCCCTCAAGAGGATATTGTCATAAACTGCATCCCAATTTCCAGCCCAACCTTTAACATTCGCCGCAATATCTTTTATGATTTCACTGTCTCCATTTATTAAATCTTCAGTAATCTCGAGTTCATCTTTGTCAACATTATATTTCATTAAATCCACAAATCCTTTTTCATCTAAAGGGTCTTTCTTCCAATGTTTTCTTACTTCTGAAATTTGCATCAATCTCTTCCATTGGTGTAGACCATCAGGAGACTTAACAGGATTTGCTACAGTAATTATGTCCGTTGCCTTAAAACTTGTTGCGGGAACTTCCAAATCATTAACAACCCTATCAAAAACACCGTAGGGACTTGCTCCGTGAATGGTTCCAGCCACAACATTTGCTAACGCTCCCACCCTCATTGCTTCATACAATGCTTTCGCTTCCGTGCTCCTAACCTCCCCAACAATCAAACTAGAATCTCCCAACCTCAAACTTGTCCTAATCCCATCATCTGCAGAAACTTCCGTAGTTGTTTTCAACAGAGCAGAACGAACTTTCATCCTTATAATATCATAATTTAACTTCCTCATAGAATCAAAAGGAAGTTCGAGTGAATCTTCAATAAGAATAATTCTGTACTTTGGAATTATTTCCAGCATCAAACTTCCTAAAAGAGAAGTCTTACCTGAACTCCTCGTTCCAGCAACTAATAAAGTTCTAGAACCATCAATCAAAAAACTAAACAACCCTGCAGCCATCGCATTAATCATTTTATTTTTGATAAACAAAGACAAGGTCCAAGGATTCTCCCTATGTCTTCTTAAAGCATAAGATAGTCCATCAGGAGATAAAGGTCTCTGAATGATTGCAATTCTAGATCTCATATCCCCAATTTCAAGTTGAGTATCTAAAATGGGATTTGCTTCATCCAAAGGTCTTCCAGAAATCATCCTAAATTTAGCAGCCCAGGAATCCGCATCTTCTTGACTAGGTAAAATATTAGTCGTACACTCATCGTATTCTTGATGCCTTACAAAAACATTCGTTTGGGGAATTGGAGCATTCAAAAAAATATCTTGCAAATTTTTATCTTGTAGTAAAATCTCCAAAAGTCCAAAACCAATTGTATGCCTCACTAGAATCTTCGCTAATTTATTTAATTGAGAATAATCTAATCTAATTCCTTTTGTTTGCGCCAAATCTTGAAGTAAATCTCTAGAAATATTAAAAAAAACTTGTCTTGTTCTTTCAGTGTCAGTAAATTCTTCTGCTCTTGGTTGATGTTCAATTAAAACATTTCTCGCTAAATTAAGAAGTACACTATGTTCTTCGTTAAGGGAATTCTCTGGAGGAGATAAATAATAAATTAATTTAGACGCATCTTTCTTTCTCAAAATGGTCACCATTGATTCATCAGGAGTTCCTTCAGCAATATTGTACTGATCAACTAATTCAGTTCCCTCTGGAAAATCCAAAATAAGTCTTGTAAATGTAAAATTAGGGATTACGTCAGGCCTAAATATTTTTTTATATATCTCCCTAGATCCTCTATGATACTCATCTAAATGGGGTTTAGCTGATTGTACCAATTTTGTTTTTTCAAACAAATTCAAAATCTTATCCAATAAAAGAATATAATTTTTCTGGTCCATCTTTGATTGAGCGTCTATTTTCTCCAAAAAAATATTTGCTTCAACAATCAATCTTCTCAATTCACCATATGCTGCAATAGGATCCCGTTTTAACAAATAAAGAAATGTAAAAACCTCATTATATCTTTTAGAGAAAAACCTTTCATTCCCTGTAACTAATTTTTCATAAGAGAGAATTTTTTCTTGTTTTATTAAAAAAACATAAAGCTGAGCAAGTTCTAACAAAGAAGAGGTTTCATTAAAATCATAATTATAATTTTTCTGTTGGACTAAAACTATTCGCGAAGCATTTGAATTTTCAGTTAGAATATCTATCGCTCTTTCCATCACTTCAGGGGAATCCGCCAAGTTAGGAATAAAAGGTGCGCCAATGTAATTAACATAAACGACATCTTCACCACCCTCTCTTTGAATTTCATAAGAATACAAAGGAGTTCCTTCTCCGAATTGCATAACTGGAAAACGTTAAAGAAGTTTAAATTATTTTGTATTCAATTTAATTTTTAAGGATATTTATAAAAAAAACTTGACTTGTCAGATCCTTTTATTCTTTTATTAACTTCTTCTATTTTTTTATTCAATTTTTCCCGCTCTTTCCTAATTTTAGGATCCATTGTTTTCTCCGGATCAAAATGACAATCTAGTAAAAATTTTCTAGATTCAAATAGTGATTTATGAAAAGTATTTTGATTTACTTCACTAGTTTTTCTTTTAAAGTTAGGATATCGTTTTAATAAATCAGTCAAATAATGTTGATCCTCATTAACAGAATTTACTATTTTTATTTTTTCTAAATTTATTTCTTTATTCAGATTTTGTTTTTTAAGGACAATAGGCTGTTCAGATGATTTAGGAATAAGATTTAAATTATCTTTAACTAAATTTAATTGTATTTTTTGTTTTTTATCCTGTAATATCAAATAAATAATCAAAAATAAAAAAAGAATGGAAGTAAGAAGAATTAAAATAATCAAGATTACCCATAATTCTTTACCATCTAATTCTCTTGAATCTTCTGCCGTTTTATGAACAATTTTTAATTCTTCAACAATTTTTTCCCCTAATGCAAAAAAGCTGAAAGAATCCAACTCTATAGTGTAATAATAAAAATTATCGTCTTCGCTGTCAAAATTAGTATCTAATTCGTTCCATTTTTCTGTTGAGTTGTCAAACTTGAAAATAGAAACCTCATTGGTTTTCAAATTATTTGTTTCAAACCAATTTTTATCAACTTCAAACTTAACTTTTGCTTTTTCTAAATTTTCGTTTAAATTTTCCATGCTTATTTGTAAATATCTATAAGTTCTTCCAGTAACTTCTTTTGAAACTTCTGTTGGTTTTGAGTCATATTTTGAAACTTTCACTTTTACATTAGTTGTTTTTTTATTTACTTCAAAAGTTACACTAGTTACTCCTGTTTTTGCAAATCCTGATAAAGTTGTTACTACTCCCGGAAATATTTCAAAAATAGAATGTGTTTTTACTAAAGTTGGTTCTCCTGGGGCTGGGAGAATTACTCCTCCACCTGAAATAGGGGCTTCTACAATGTAAGACCAACTTGTAGTTCCAGAGTTATTAAGATTGTCTAACGAAATACAAGAAGTTGAGAAAGTTCCCACAGTTGCTGTTGAAGGATTTGCAGTATATGTAGTTGATTGCACCCCTGTTAAAGAATCGGCTGCAGAGCAGGTACAAGTTAAGGTTTCTCCCGGAGTAATTAGTTCAGCATCACATAAAAATGTTATTGTTGGTCCTGTTGAATCTGTAGTAAAAAAATTAATTGATTCATATAAATAATTATTACCATCATAAGCTTGAATACTCCAATTATGGTTCCCATCGCTTAAAGCCTTAGAGAAATTATGAATTTCTTCATTAAATAAAATATGTTGGTGGATTTTGTTTCCACCATTTTCTATTTCATATAGTCTTGTTCCATCTGGTTTGAAAAATAAACCCACCAAACCTGAATGGGTTATTATGTTAGTATTATCATAAGCACAAGAAGATAGATTCCAAACATCTGAACAAGTGTATTGGTAAGTTCTAACATCTCCAGCCTCATATAATTTTGTTCCATCTGGTTTGAAAAATAAATCAGTTGGAGATGTGTCTTGTGTTGAGATATTTATGTTATCATAAGTACAACTACTTAAGATCCATTGAGTTGAACAAGTGTATTGGTAAATTAAATCATTAGTTTTCCCAATTTCATATAACTTAGTTCCATCTGGTTTGAAAAATAAATCATTTGGAAATGTATCTTGGGTTGAAATACTTACAGAATCATAAGTACAGGAAGATAAATTCCAAGCATCAGAACAAGTAGATTGATAGATTAAAAGATTAGAAAATCCAATTTCATATAACTTAGTTCCATCTGGTTTGAAAAATAAACCTAAGGAAGCAAATTCTTGTGTTGAGATATTTATATTATCATAAGTACAGGAAGATAAATTCCAAGTATCAGAACAGGTAGATTGGTAAATTAAATCATTGGCAGTTCCTATTTCATATAGTCTTGTTCCATCTGGTTTGAAAAATAAATCTGATGAAGATGTATCTTGTCTTGAAATATTTATGTTATAGTGGGTCACCGCGGAGAGATTCCAAGCATAATCAACTGTTTGATTGACTGTACCATCAATTAATAATGAGACATTGATAACCCCCAACCCACTAGGATCAGATATGTTTCCTAAAAAATTTACATTGTTGGTGGAAAGATTTGAATTATTCGCTGGAGAAGTTAAGTTTATGGATATGGATGGGAAAGAATATTGATATATTTTCTTCCCACTAGTTCCAATTTCATACATCTTAGTTCCATCTGGTTTTATAAAAAAACTAAATGGGTTGGAATCCTGAGTTAAGAGATTTACGCTATCATAAGTGCAAGAAGATAAATTCCAGGCATCAGAGCACGTATATTGATAGATTGCATCATTAACAGAAAGTCCTAACTCATACAATTTTGTTCCATCTGGTTTGAAAAATAAATCTGTTGAATCTATACTCTGAGTTGAAATTTGAATGCCATCATAAGTGCAAGAAGATAAATTCCATGCATCAGAGCACGTATATTGATAAAATTTATCCCCCACAAGTCCCACCTCATAGAGTTTTATTCCATCTGGTTTGAAAAATAAGCCCATTGGACTTGTATCTTGAGTGGAAATATTTACATTATCATTACTACAACTACTTAAATTCCAAGCATCAGAGCACGTATATTGATTGATTAAATTACTACTATCTCCAACCCCGTAAAATCTTGTGCCATCTGGTTTGAAAAATAAATCCCTTGGAGTGCCAATAATCCCAGAAATTGAAATATTTACATTGTCATAAGAACATGAAGATAAATTCCAATCATCAGAACAAGAATATTGATAGATTAAATTACCAATAAGTCCTATTTCATAAAATTTTGTTCCGTCTGGTTTGAAAAATAATCCTGTTGGAAATGTATCTTTAGCTGAAATATTTATGTTATCGTAAATTGCTGTTGACAAATCGTATGGAGTATACCCTGTCGGAGTCAAATTCCCAAAATCAATAAATTGACTGACAAAAACTACACTCAAGACAATAACAAAAAATATCAAAAACTTATTTCTGTTCATTTTGCCCCTTCCTTTTCAAGCAATTCTAAAACAGCAATGTTAACAAACTGT
>CAZJDG010000002.1:25096-43801 GCA_964544725.1 Candidatus Woesearchaeota archaeon
TATTTTTAATGAGTTTCTTTACCTTTCCTAATAAATCTTTGTCTATTTTTACGGAATCAGTCATTTTGCCCCTTCCTTTTCAAGCAATTCTAAAACAGCAATGTTAACAAACTGTTTAGCACTAGAATATTTTATTTTTTTAGAACTATTTTTAATGAGTTTCTTTACCTTTCCTAATAAATCTTTGTCTATTTTTACGGAGTCTGTCATAGTTACTTTAAATAACTTTAAGTAACTTTAAAAATATTATCTTTATATTATGAAACATAACAAATTTAAACCTTCTTCACATTAGTTCAATATGCCAGAACAAGAGGGATATTCAGATTATGGGGGCTATGATTCCCAATCTAATTCAAGAATAAAAGATTTAGAAGAAAAACAAAATCTCTTAAAAGACAGACTTCTTCTAATAGGACATAACCTTATTGAAACAAAAGAAGAAGATAGTAAAAAAATAACTGAGCTAAAAAAAGATGTAGAAGGTTTAAAAGAAGAGATAAGAAAAATGAAGAATTTTTTAGAAATGGTTTCAGAAGAATTATCTAAATTCGCAAGAAGAGATGATCTAGAAATTCTAACAAAACAAGCAAAAATGTTTAAACCACTAGATTTAATTAAAAGAAATAATAAAAACAAATAATGGGAATCATAGAAGATATTGGGCAAATGAGAAGTCAAGGAATGGGCGATCAAGATATAATGGCCACATTACAAGATCAAGGGGTTTCTCCGCAAGCAATAAGTGATGCAATTAATCAGACTCAAATAAAACAGGCAGTAGGA
Organism: Candidatus Woesearchaeota archaeon; assembly: GCA_964544725.1. Taxonomy (GTDB): domain Archaea; phylum Nanobdellota; class Nanobdellia; order Pacearchaeales; family GW2011-AR1; genus CAZJDG01. The sequence goes on from CAZJDG010000002.1 coordinate 25,883, forward strand.
AATCCTGGAGAATATCCTCAAGAGGAATATGGTTCTCCCCAGCCAGGAGGGGGTGCTCAAGAATTCGGAGGAGACATGTACATGCCTCAAGATCAAGGATACTATCCTCAAGATCAAGGCTATGGGGGTGGAGGAGCAGACACAAGTACAATGGTTGAAATCGCAGAACAAGTTTTTACGGAAAAAATCCAAAAAATCCAAAAGGAAATTAGAGAATTAAGTGAATTCAAGACTTTAGTGGAATCAAAAATTGAGCATTTAACAGACAGAGTAAAAAGAGTTGAAAACATAACGGACAAAACACAAATGGCAATCTTAGATAAAGTTGGTTCTTATGGAAAGGGGTTGGACAATGTTAAAAAAGAAGTTAATATGATGCAAGATTCATTCACAAAGATGGTTCCATCATTAGCAAATAAGGCAGCACATTATTCGACAACATCAAAACATAAATCCACTTCTGCAAAAAAATCAACAAATAAAGTCGCAAAAAAACCAATCAAAAAAAGTTCTAAAAAAAGATAATTAATTAACTATATTCTTCAGAACTAAACATACTCTTAAGAGCCTTTGGAATACTTAGAGGCTTATCTTCAGGAGTATTTGAAATAACAGCACCAATTGTGATTATTACTATCGCTATAAGGAAAAACGTCAGCCAATTTTCTGGCCACCAATATCCTACATTATACCAATAATTTGCTCCAAATGTTTGATAAAGAATTACTCCTAAAATTACCAATCCCATTATCATCATAAGTCCTTTATTCCATCTCTTAGTTGGATTTACTAAACCGATCACAATCAGTACAAGAAGAATAATTGCAAGTCCTGCCCCCATTCTCGGGAAAATTTCAGAAAAAAACTGAGAAACAAATCCAAATTGTAATGCCATCAAAGAAACTGAAAGGGCAACAATCGCATTAGTGACTTTACTTGTAGTCCCAAAAAGATTCATCCTTGAAAGAACTCCAAAAATCAAAGCAAATAAAATTAAGAAAGGTAGGGCATAACTAAAAAATCCTAATTGTTCTAATTGCGAAAGAAGGTCCCCAATCCCTCCCCCCACAAAACTAAATGCTTGTAAAAAAATATTCATGTAAATAGGTAGCAATTTTTATTTAAATAGATTTCTAAAATCTTACTTACTCCCGGAAGCACTCCTAAGTACCACAGCCAAAGCAATCGCAATAACTGCTAAGAACAAAACATTAGTCCAGAAACTTGAACTCCACGATTGATAAAATAACAGATTAATGAAATCATCAAAGAAAGAACTTACTCCTGCTAACTTAACTCCTACTGCCCAAAGAACTGCAATAAATACTGCAGCAAAAACTCCGACTCCTGCAAGGGCTTTAACCTTCCCAGTTGGCATTCCAGTTCCCCCTCCAACAAATCCCCAAATTAAAAGAGTTACAAAAACAACTATGATTGATACTGAAAGAAATAAAACCATATTTCCCACAACTTCTTTTGGGAATACTGCTCCAACAAAGATTAAACTAATAACAAAAGAGATTAAAGCATTAAGCTGTTTCTGGCTATCTCCTAAAAGTTTTGTTTTTTCAAGAATAGCAAAAACGATAAAGAATACTAATAAGAAGGGGAGTATAAACTTAGAAACAACTGTGCTTTGTAAGATAGTTTCTGCGACCATAGGTTATTAAAATTCTTCTGAAATTTCCTCAACTTCTTCTTGACTTGGTAGAGCAACTTTATTTATTATGAAGATATCACTTATTGCCTTCACAAATTGATGAGGAATTATTACTCCTCTTGCTCCACTAATTAAAGAAATCATACTTCCAGAAACTCTTATTCTCCAACCATCTACTTTGTTGTCAGTTAAATTTGCTTCTTCAACTTCCCCAAAGTAGTCTCCACCATCAGTGTAAACTCTCGTGCCCACAACTTCTGATAATCTTTTTATTCTCATATTATAATATTTCCCTACAATCCATAGTTAAAATCATTCAAAAATAATTTAAATACTTTTCCGTTATCAAACATAACATTATTGCCGAAATGTATGGCCAATCGCCAAAATTCCATGCTTTATTTCTCCGTTTTAGACGATGCTTATGTCTAATGGCAACAATAAAGTTTAAAATTAGCCCATTCTTTAAGGAAACATGTTCAATAAAAAAGAAATAGGTCATATTTTAGTAATAATCCTTATACTCACATTTGCACTTACAGTTGTTAATAATTTAGAAAATTTCCATTGGGTTCTCCTTTCGGTTTTCATTGTGGTTTTAATCAACATTTCTGCAAAAAAACTAGCAAGTTATCATTTAGATTCAGAAATTGAAGTCAGAATTTGGGAAATGAAAAGATTTGGTTTCAAACCTGGAAGACATTTGAAAAAGCCAGTCCCAATGGGTGCTATATTACCTTTAGTTTTTGTTGGATTAACTTATGGCTATTTAATCTGGATGGCTTCATTAGTTTTTGAAGTAAAGGCAAAAGTCCACAGGGCTGCAAAAAGATACGGACTTTATACTTTTTCAGAAATGACTGAATACCATATTGGTTTAATTGCATCTGCAGGAATCATTGCCAACCTTGCCGCTTCAGTAGTAGGATACTTAGCAGGATTTCCAGAATTCGCAGAAATAACAATTTACTATGCTTTCTTCAATATGATCCCTTTCTCAGACTTAGATGGAAACAAAATCTTTTTCGGAAGTATGATTCTTTGGAGCTTCCTTGCATCACTAGTACTCGTAGGATTAGGATATGTTTTTTTCGTAATTTAAGGGAAAACTAAAAGAGAAGAAATAAATTACTGTTATTGAATATGCAGTTTCCAATGATAGCATTCTACTTATTAGAATAAGTAGATACTTTTTTAAATAAAAAAAAATATATATAAATATGGAAAATGGAGAAATTATTTCTGATGAAAAACTTTTAAAATTATTATTGTTAATTAAGTTAGCTGGAAAGATAGAAGGGAAAACAAGACTCCAAAAAATGGTTTTTTTAGGGAAGGAAGAAGAAAATGTGGATATTGGTTTTGGATTTATAAAATATAATTATGGACCTTACTCTTTTGAATTAACCAAAGCTCTTGAAACTCTTCAAACTTTAGGTTGTATCAAAGTAGAGACAATACTATTTGCATCTGCCAGTGAGGATGGTTTTCAAACTAAACAATTTACTTATATGATCACAGAAGAGGGGGAGAAGTTAGTTAATTCTAAAATTGATGAAATGAAAGAGGTGGCTGAAAAAATTAAACATCTTTTAAAGAAATGGAATAATGTTCCCAGAGCAAAAATAATCGAGCATGTCTATTCTCAATATATGTAGATTATGAGTTACCAGGTTCTTCTTGGAAAGATTAAAAAAATAAGTAAAGCTAACCAAAAATACATAGAAGAAATTAAACTTTCAAAAGATCTTTCTTTGTTTTTACTTAAAAATAATTATCCCCATCTACCAGTTCAAATCTCCACGCATTCTAAAGTTACACTGTCTGATGAAAGGATGACTAAAATAGCTTCCTTAATGAAATCGGATAAGAATGTTAAAAATTTTATTTCAGTAGATATCCAATACTTCTTAACACTTTTAGTAAGCAATCAAATGGTATTTATTTCAAAATTTAAGAAAGAGTTTGAAAGAATAGGTATTATTCAAATGAAAGATAAAAGAGAATTTCTAGAAAGAGTAAAGAGTGTTTGTTTAGAAGATTATCCTGAAGGAAGAAAAATCCACTTACAACTTTTTAAGTTTATGGGATTTATTACTCCTTTTCACAACCCAAAAGATACAGATTTAGAAGATCCAGAATATTTCTTTTCCAGATGTTTAGAAAAATATTATTTTGAAAGTATATGGACTTTTAATGAACAACCCTCCAACTTTAAAGATCATATTTTGAAACCCTTTTTAGATGTGATGGAAATTCTTGGCAAAAAAAATTCTGTGCAAACAGATATGAAAAATATTATTTATTTAGATTCTCCAGAGATAAATGAAAAAGAAATTCAAGATTTTTTATGTTGTCTTCAATACCATATTTTTTTTGAGGAATATGTAAATTTCTTAATTGATAATAAAAAAGATAGAATTATTAAAAATCCTTTAATTCTCTTCAACCCCTTGGAAGAAAGAGATAGGGACGGAAACTTAGTTATTGGAGGATATTTTGAGCTAGATGGTTCTCTTTTCATAAAAAGAAAATGAAACTCTTCATCTAATAGAATGTAAAAATGGATATAACATAACTCTTGAGCATATAACACATTTTTTAGGAAAAGTTTACATTGTTGAAGAAATATATGGGATAAGAATAAAAAAAATGTTATTCTCTACTGGGCAAAGATTTTTATTATGGAAGGAAATTGAAAAATTTCCAAAATTTTGTGACATATCTCTTTTTGATAGGGATAAATTTAGAGGAGGATTTTCTAATTTACCTATTTGATTTTACTTTATACACAGACGCCACCACTTACACAAAGCCAATCTAAGGGAAAGTTTGATAAAGAAAACCTTGATTGTCTTTATTATGGAATTTTTACAAAACATTTCTCCTCGAGAATATCAGAAAAAAATCTTTGAAACCTGCTTAAAAAAGAATTGCCTAGTTGTACTTCCCACTGGATTAGGAAAAACCTTGATTGCATTAATGCTCGCAATAGAACGGATGAAAGAATTTCCAACAGAAAAAATTATTTTCCTTGCTCCAACAAAACCATTAGCAGAACAGCATTTGAACTATTTCCAAAAACACCTTCCAGAATTATTCGCAGATATGCAATTGTTTACCGGAGCAATAAATGCAGAAAATAGGAAAAAGATTTGGAAAACCGCGGACATAATTTTCTCAACTCCTCAATGTGTAGCGAACGATGTAAAAAATTATTTGTATAATTTAGAAAATGTTTCTCTTTTAATAGTAGACGAAGCCCACAGATGTTTGAAGAATTATAGCTATACCTATGTTTCACAGAAATACAAGGAAATGGCAAAAGACCAAAGAATTCTCGGACTAACTGCATCTCCTGGAAGTGAAAAGCATAAGATAAAAGAAATTTGCAAGAATTTAGCCATAGAAGAAGTTGAACTGAGAAATAGAAATAGTAAAGATGTAAAAGATTATCTGCAAGAATTAGAGTTTGAAAAGATAATGATTGATTTTCCAGAAGAACTCGAAGAAATAAGACATGTATTGAAAAAAATATTTAATGGATACATTGAAGAATTAAAGATGAGAAATGTTTTTTTTGGGCCTGCAACTAAAACAGGATTAATTGAACTACAAAAGAAAATTTCAGGAGTTTTAGCAAGAGGGAATAGAAATTTCAATTATATGTTGGGAGCTAGCGCATGTGCTCAAGCAATTAAAATTCAGCATGCAACAGAGGTATTAGAAACTCAAACTCAAGAAGGATTCAATAAATATCTGAAAAATTTGCTCAAACAAGCTGCAGACAAAAAAAGTAAAGGAGTCATAAAATTAGTTGCGAATCCATATTTCCATTTTGTCCATACTAAATCAAATGAATTGTTGGCTAAAAATTTTGAACATCCTAAAGTTGAAAAATTATTTGAAATTATTAAAGATGAAAAATCAAAAAATGATAAATTGAAGGTAATGGTTTTTACACAATTCAGGGATACTGCTTCAATAATTTCAAAAAGAATAAATGAAATTCCAGGAATTAAATCTAAGATTTTTGTTGGACAAACAAAAAAAGAAGGAACAGGAATGAATCAAAAATCACAGAAAAAATTAATTGAAGATTTCTCGGAAGGGAAGATTAATGTTTTATGTGCTACAAGTATTGGTGAAGAAGGTTTAGACATTCCAGAAGTTAATGTAGTAATATTTTATGAGCCAGTAGCATCTGCAATAAGAACGATTCAAAGAGCAGGAAGAACAGCAAGATTAATGCAAGGAAAATTAATTATGCTTATAACAAAAGGAACGAGGGACGAAACTTATTATTATGTTGCAATAGCAAAAGAAAAAAGAATGCATTCTGCAATAAGTCACTTAAGGGAAGAAATGAATAATAATTCAAAGCTAGGATACCAGAAGAAATTAATTTCACCATATGAAAAAACAGAGTCTTTAGATCCTCAGTCTTGAACCCAACTTAAAGGAAAGTTTGATAAAAAAATTCTTAGGTTGCCTTATCAGCCATGAGCAGAAATTTAAAGGAAAGTTTGATAAAGAAAACCTTGGTTGTCTTTATAATGAAAGAAATTTTTAATATTTTCTCAGCAAAAAAATCCAGAATAAGAAAAGAAAAACTCAAACCAAAAATTATAGTTGATATTCACGAAAAAAATTCTTTAATAAATTCAGAATTGATTAATTTGGGATTAGAAACTGAATTTAAACCATTAAAAGTTGCAGATTATCTCGTTGGAGAAGTAGCAATTGAAAGAAAAACGATTTCAGATTTCATTTCATCTATGATGAGTAAAAGATTAACAAACCAACTTGAAGAGTTACAGCAATATAAAGATAGATTGTTAATAATAGAAGGAATTGAAGAACAAGAACTTTACAATGATTCAAAAGAAGAAGTAGGAATGCACCCCAATGCAATCAGAGGCTTTCTCCTTTCAATTCTACTAAAATACAAAATCCCAATAATTTTCGCAAAGGATTACAAAGACACTGCTAAATTTATTTCAGTTCTTTCAAAAAGGGTTGAAAAAGAACCTTCATTAAACGTTATGAAAAAATCTCTTAACAAAAAAGAAAGATTACAATTTATTCTTGAAGGATTTCCAGGAATCGGACCAAAAAATGCAAAAAAACTTCTCGAAAAATTCAAAACAGTAAAAGCAATAATTAACGCCCCGATTGAAAAACTTGAAAAAGAAATTGGTAAAAAAGCTGAAATCTTCAAACTAACTGAAGAAAAATACTAATCAAAAAAGGTTCTACTTTTTTCCTCATCCCAATAAACCGACCTCACCCTATTCAGTAACTCCCTTCCATAAAAACCCAAGAAGGCTTGAACTTCTTTTATTTTTTCTTCTTCTGAAGGGGCACTTCCTAAAACTATAAATGAAGACCCCCAAAGATTTGTAGGATGTTGTATTCCCAGCCATTGAGATTTTGCATTTCCATTCTGACTAAAAGAACCAACTTTAAACGGTCCAAAGTTTGATAAAACTTGTCCAATGTATTTAGTGGCATCCAAAGATAATCCAGTTTCTGAAGAAACTCTTCCTTCTAACCTATGATAAAATTCACAAGAATGATAATTCTCCTTGGCTAAATCTAAAACAGTTTCAACATAAATTTCCACAAAACTTCTAACAGAATCCTCAAGTTTAGAAGTCATTGATTCTCCAAACAATTCTCTTCTTTCCATTAAAATACAGAAAACAAAATATATCTTTTAAAGAATTCTATCTTGAAAGATATATTTTAAAAAACAAAAGTCATATAAAACCTATAATTCTTTTTATTTTATATTTTCAATTTCTAAACAGAATCAAGGGATAATTTTGAACCTTGTGTTAATTAAAGTCCATTCTATAACTAAAAGTAAGAGGATAAAGAAAAGTAGAAAGAAAGTTAGATCCAAAGAAACTTTTGTTTTTTCTTGATTTGCAACTTGAGAATAAATCTGGCTTAATTCTTCTGTGGAAGTTGGATGATAATAAGTCCCTTCAGTACTATTTGCGATAAGTTTTAACTCGTCTTCATTAATTCCAATTGATAAACTCGTTCCAGTGTCCACAAAATATTTTTCTTCGGTTCCAATCCCAATAGTGTTCACGATTATATTTTGATCATTAACATAAGCGATTGCTCGTTCAGTTCCAATTCCAATATTTGATCGCCCATCTGTTAAAATGATAATAACTCTTGATTTTGCAGAATTTACTAATAAATTAGTTCCAGTAATTAAAACATTTCCCAAATCAGTCCCTCCCACAGAAAGTGGCTGAATTTCATCAATAACACTCTTAATTAGATTTTTATCTGTAGTTAAAGGTTGATTAACATAGGGAGTTCCTGCAAAAGAAATCACTGCAGCAGAAGCATAAAAAGGGAGACTGTCTACAAAATGATTTGCTGAAATCTTCGCAGCGTCTAATCTATTTGGGGATAAGTCATCAGCTAACATACTCGAACTGGCATCTATAGCAATAACATAATCAGCATCAATGCTGGTCCCAGAATACCAAAGAGTAGTTCCTGCTATTGAAAAAATTATTCCAATAATTACAAAAACTCGAAGAGCCAAAACTGAAAAATTAGAAGCCAATCCGACTTGTTCTGAAACTCTTGCCAATGCAATAAAATTTGCGAATTTAATCGCCCTTTTTTCAGAGTATTTAATCGAAAGGAAGTGAACCAAGATGATAATCGGAACAACAACTAAAGCCCAAAGATAAAAGGGATTTCTAAAAACTATTTCAACCATTATCTCCTATCTCCTCTTGCCTTAAAAAATTTAATCAAATGGGTTTCAAAAGGCATATCGGTTTGGAAAAACAAATAATCTGCCCCTACTTTCCTAATAAGCTTTCTAACTTCTTCCATTTTTGATTTGTTGCTTTTGATATACTCTTCCCTCATCATGCTCGGATCTAAAAGAAGAGTCTCTCCAGAATATGAATCTTGAACTAAAACTTCTCCTGTTCCTTCTGGAAGTTCAATATCTAGTGGATCTCTAACGAGAAAAGTTATAAGATCAAATTTCTTAGCAGCAAGTTCAAAAACTTTTGTTGATTTTAAGTCATAAATAAAATCTGAAATTAAAATAATCAAAGCGTTATCATTTCCCCTTTTAAATATAAAATCTAATGCATTAGAGATATCCCCATACCCTCCATAGTTGGACACTTGACTTAGGTTCTCAGTTAAGATATAGAACTGTTCCATTCCAGGTTGAGGGGGAAAATATTTGGTAATTTTATCTGAAAATAGAAGTAAGCCCACAGAATCACCTGATTTCAAAATACTATACCCCATAGCTGCAGCTATTTCAGCAATATATTCTGCCTTCAGTTTCTGAATGGAACCTGCAAGCATTTGAGAAGAAACATCAATCATAAAAATAACTTCAACATTTCTTTCTTCAACGAATTCCTTAACCAAAAGATTATTTGATCTTCTACTAGCCTTCCAATCAATTAAAGACGCATCATCAACACCTTGACTATAAACCCTATAGTTTGAAAACTCTAACCCTTGTCCTTTGAAAACACTTGGATATTGTCCTAGGAATTGGGTAGTTGTCAAACCTTTCACAGCTAAATCCAGTCTACTCAAAGAAAAATTAAGATTTATTTTTAGTTTTGCCATTTTAATCAAGGAATCTGAACCTTAGAAAGAATTTCATCAATTATATGATCTGTATTAATATTCTCTGCTTGTCCAGCATAATTTAATAAAAGTCTATGTCTTAGAGCAATATGTGCAACATTTTTCACGTTTTGAGGAGTTATACTTTTTTGTCCCCTTAATACTGCGTCAGATTTAGCTCCAATATATAATGCTATACTTGCCCTAGGACTGCCCCCCCACTCAATATATTTTCCTAATTTAATATTATATTCTTTAGGTTTTCTTGTAGCTTGAACAAGATCAATAATATATTTCTTAATTTGAGGTGAAGCCTGAATTTCTTTTGACATTTTTTGTAATTTAAAAATTTTCTGAGGAGAAAGAATTTTCTTAATTTTAAAGTCTTCAAATGTATGTAAAGTAATATTTTGATCAATAACTTTCTGTTCATCATCTGGCGTGGGATATCCCATATTTAACTTAAACAAAAACCTATCCATTTGTGCTTCAGGGAGTTTATATGTTCCAGAAGATTCGATAGGATTATTATTAGCCATTACAAAAAAAGGAGGAGATAATTTGAAAGATTTTTTACCAATCGTAACCTGCTTTTCTTGCATTGCTTCCAAAAGAGCTGATTGTGTTTTCGGGGGTGCCCGATTAATCTCATCTGCAATAACAAAATTAGTAAAAATAGGCCCTTTAATAGTCTCAAATCCTTTCTGGGGAGTATAGGTTGTAATACCTGTAATATCAGTAGGCAAAAGATCTACTGTGAACTGAATTCTTGAAAATTTACAGCCCATAGTTTCAGAAATAGCCCGGATCAATAAAGTTTTAGCAACCCCTGGAATACCTTCAATCAAAACATGCCCATCTGCAACAATTGCTCTTAAAATGTCAACAATAATTCTATCTTGACCAACAACTATTCTTGCTATCTCTTTCTTCATCTCTTCAACATCTTTCAGATAGGGGAGATTAAGTTTAATTTTTTGTTCAGGAAGAATTGAAGATTCAATATGTTTAAATTTGCTTGACTTAGAGGTATGATTTCCATTTAAGTTCTTAGATCCATCTTCCGCAAAAAAATTCTTTACCTTTATTTTCTTACCATCTTTTCCTATTTTAATCTCTTCTTTCATTTCGGGTTTTTCTTCTTTCTTCTCTTCTTTTCTTTCTAATTTTCTTTTTTCAGGTTTTACTTTTTTCTCCTCTAGTTTCTTTTCTTTTTCCAATTTAGTTTCAGTATCTGGTTTCCAAGGTCTAATTTTTATTTTTTTATTCAAAGGTTCTTTTTTTCTTTCAATTCCTTTTTCTTTTATTTCTGGTTTCTTTTCTTCAGATTTTTCTTCCCTCTTTTCAAATTCTCTTTTCTCCTTTAAATCTTCTTCAATATTTTTCATTTTTTCTGACCAATTTTCCCCTTTTGAGAAATCAAGGCCTAAACCTTGTATAGTTTTTTGAAAAAATCCAGACCGTTTAGAAGAAAGAGCTTCTCTAGAAGTTACCAGGGTGGATTTGTTTTTTTCAGGAATGGAATTAGGTGTAGCATCAGCAATTCTTTTATCTAAATCTTCAATTTCTTTATCTAATTCCCCCCTCATTTTACCCTCAACAAAAGATTTGTTCCTAGTTTTTTTAAAGGGATGTTTATTTGCTTTTTCTCTTTTATTAATCTTGACTGATTTTTGATAAAGTTCTTTTCTTGCTGCAGATATTCCTTCTTTTTGCAATCTCTGAAAAAGTTTGTCTTTTTTCAAGGCAGCATAATCAATCTCTTTTTTTTCTTTAATCATTATAAACTTAAACTGTAAGCATTTTAATATACTTCTAAAATATCTTAAAGTACTTCTTTTTTTCAGAATTAAATAGTCAACTCTTTTTTTAAACATTTTGAAAAGAGTAACTCTTTTATACATGGAAATTTTATAGAATAAATGGGACTATTTCAAAAAATAAAAGAGTGGTTCAAGAGATCAAAGAAGGGAAAAATTAAAGATTTTAGAATTCTAAAAAATCAGGCAGGAAAAGAGCTAGATGAATTGAGAAAAAATGAATCAAAAGATGAATCTCTTGAAAAATTAAATAGAATATTTAGAATTTTTATAGATGAAAGATACGAGCTAAAAAGAAGCCTAACTTATGAAGAATTAAGTAAAGAAATAATTACAACTAAAATTAATAGTAAAATAAAGGGAAAAATTATTAGAGTATCTTCAAAGATGTATCAAATTACTTATAAAAATGAACCAAAGACTATTGATAGTTTGCTTAAAGAAATTATTTCAATAGTTAAAAAATCTTAAATAGTTATTTCTTTTTTTGGAGTTTTTTCCTTAGATTTTTTCCTCAAAAAACTAAACCATCTTTTCTCTTTATCTGCCTTTTTATATAAGTTAAAGTTAGGCTTCCTAATTATCATAGCAGCCAATAATGCAATCACCACTAATCCCAAAACCACCAAAATTGGAGTTCTCCATTCTCTTACTTTAACAAAAGATGTTGTTTCAATATTTGTGACAAGATCTTTACAAGAAATGATTGCAGTTTGAACTATCTCTCTTGCTTTTTCAACTTCTCCTGCATCAAGTTTCTTTTGAGCCTCAATAAGTAAATCATTCAACTCTAAACATTGGGGGTTTTCCCTAAATAAATCCTGAGCTAAAATAACTCTTTCAATAACTTTTGATTCCCCAACAGTTTCAACTAAAAGCACATAAAGAGTTGCAAATCCTACAAAACTTGGATTTTGAACAGTTGCCGTAATATTTACTTCATAGTCCCCTGGAATTGAATGAGATTCTAAAAACATTGTGACAGTTTCATTTGAATTAGGACCAATGCTACTTATCACAGGTTTATCAAAACTGGTCGTAAGATCATCCGTTGAAGGTATCCCGCTTAGATCAATATTATTCAAAGTAATACCACTCTCTAAATTTTGTAATACTAATGGAACAATGATTGTATCTTTCAATCCAATTTCAACTTGTCCAGGAATTTCTATATTCAAAAGCTCTTTGTAAACAGTTTGTGTTCCTCCACTCGAAATAGATGTTTCTGTAATAGTCGTTGTTCCTGATTCGGTAACCATAAATAATGAAAAACTTGAAAGATTTGAAGCTTTAATCCTATGGGTCATGGTGTTTACTATTGCGTTAGTATTAACTAAAGTACAACTTACTAAAGACTCACATTTCCACAATTTCAAAGAAGACTCGTCATTCATGGAGTATGCAACTTCTGTGTAATCATATTCCAAATCATAATCTGTAAAATTCAAAGAAGAATTCATTTCAAATAGTGCAACTCTTCTTTCTCCAGTAGGAGGGCTAGTTTCATTTGTCAATGTCCCGAAATTTACAGCTTCCGTAACATTGCTTGTTAAATTTACGCCCCTCATATTCACAGAAATATTTCTTGTTGCCTCGTCAACACTAAAATTCAAATCTACTAAACCCCCAATTGCGATTCTCATAACCAAATCCGTTCCAGAGGCCAACTGTCTTCTTTCACATCTATCAACCCTCTTCAAAGTTGTAAGTGTTGAAGAATTGATTTTGTAAATATTATATCCTTGACTTGAATAAATACTATAAGATCTTGAATGGCTTTGATTTTCGTAATCTGTTATTGTAGAATTAATTACCCAGGTTCCAGTTTTATTTATGTTAAAAGTATAATTTAGTAAATTCAGATAATTAGTGTTTGCATCCGTATTATTGAAATCACTATTAATTTTATACGAAATAGAGTCTGGATCAGTGATTGTTAAATTGTCAGATAAAAACAAAGTATCCAAATCAGCCCTCATTTTGAATTTCACATCCGTCCCATTTTCAATATAAGTGATATTTGGGCATGCAAAGTTAATATTTGGTTCATTAGTAGCTCCAGGAGTTCTTAGCAAGGTTTGTGTTTTTGTTTCTGTAACATTTTGTTGTGTTCCCCCAGAATTATTGAATATTGCTGAAGTAATCGTGACATATGCCGGCTCCTGAGTCCAAGTATAGCTTGCAGTATAATTCTCTGGCCCTAAATCTGTAGCAGTATTCAAAACAACTTGGTCTCCAAATGGACTAAAGTCTAAAGTAACTGTAGCATTATTCATCCAATCTTTTCCATCAATTTCATCAGTTTGGAAATCAGTAGTGTCTCCTGGTCGTAGATATGTTGAAGTATCTACTGGTTTCGTGAAATTTATCACTGCAACTAAATAAGTTATTGGAGGATATTGCCCATAATTTCTAGTGTAATTATCATAACAAGTTACATTAAGTTCATGAGGTCCCCCGGGAATTTGATAGGTTATCTCTGCATTAGTGTTATTGTTAACTAATTGGAATTGTGATTCGTCATCCGCCCCATCAATTGTAGGATAACAATCCAAAACAGTATCAAGACTATCTGTAACAGTCCAATTAAAAGTTACTGTAGATCCCCCCACAGAATTATTTTCAGGTAATCCACTTAAATTAGTCACAACAGGATTCTCATAGTCCACATAGAAATCTACGGATGTAGAATTAAGTAACCCTGCTGTATCATTCCCATATAAATAGAATGTATTATTTCCTTGGTTAAATAAAACAGAAAGATTATCGATACAATTTCCTGTAACATTTCCTCCTCCAATATTATACCAACAGGTATCATTTCTTATATCATAAATTGTATAATTTACTGTAGTTACATTAATATTATAGATTACATCCTGTATTGGGAAAGTTGTTGAAATTCTTGGAGCCTTTGCAGGAAGAATTGGAAGAAAATCTATATGATCACTACTTATTGTATAATTCAAATCACAAACATCGTCCCCATTAGCATCATTACAAGTTTCACTAAATCCAGTTCCGGGAACAGAAGAGTTAGCCCAATAATTTCCTCCGATACAGCTTCCTCCCATTATATTAAAATCACCAGAACAATCAAGAGAAGTATTCAGACTATTTCCCGAACCTGTGCCATCATATATTGGATCAGTTGTGTTAAAGAAATTGTTATGAATAAAATTAGGAGTACTATATAAGGTAATTCCTCTAATTCCATTGTGAGAAATATTTGTTTTAGTGACATAATTATAACTTGAGGATTGCAGATGAATTCCGGTATTTGAGCCATTTATGGAGGAAGAAGTTATATTAGAATAGTCTAAAGCGTAAGCGGAAATTCCAGTACCCCCCCCTTGAATTGTTACATTGGAAATATTAATCCATTTGTTAGTGTTAGCCAAATTAATTATTTGACCTGTAGTTCCAAGATTTGTGAAAGTTGAGTTACTTATCGAAGAATTTTGGATATAAGCAAAATAAATTCCAGGAGACCAATCAGTAAGATTACAATTGTTTATTGAAATATTAGTTTTTAGACTACCTCCCCCATATATGTAAAAACCTTCCTCGGTAGTACCCCCGTCCATCGCGTATCCATTGCATTCAAAATGCACATTATCCACTCCCTCTGGAACCCAAATACAACGATTCCTGTGATTTACTACATTAGTTGTTATTTCTGGTCCAAATTGATAAGTTCCTTCGTAATCATAAGTAGAATTCCAAAAATAAATGCAATTTGTAATTCCATCAGTATGATTATTATTGTTATCAACTAAAGGGTGATAATCTGGCGACTGCTCGGAAAATGCTATATGCGCCACATCCCCAATCCCATCTGCATCATTATCAAATCCCCCATAATTTGTCCAATAATTCCCTCCGATGCAATCTCCTCCAATAATATTCTTTCTTCCAGTACAATCAATAGTTTTATTATACTTACCAGGATTGAAAAACTCATCTACATCTAAAGCATTATTGGAAAAATAATTATCATAAAATAAATTATTATTTCCTCCGGAAGGAGAATAAATTCCTCTGGAGACGATTCCAGTAATATTAAGTCTCGTGAAAATATTTCTATCAGAACTAGCTTGAATTCCAAATGTGAAACTTTCAGTAAAATTTCCATCGCTAAAATTATTATCTGAAGAGCCAACCATATAGACTCCATATGTTGTTGAAGTAGTAGCGTCACCTATAGTGAAATTAGAAAAAGAATTATTATTCGAGAGATAGACATAAAAAGCAGAGGAAGTGATACCAGTTGCAGTTATATTGTTTATAGATGAATTATCTGTATAATCAAAATAAACTCCTCGTCCAAAATCAGTAATATTACAATTGTAAATAGAATTATTGTATAATTTATTGCTGCTAGAAGTTCCATCCACAAATATTCCGTAGTCATTAATGCTCCCATCCCCATCAATATTATAACCTGCACAATCCAAAATAGTATCATTAGCCGTAATAGCTATACAAGTATCTATTGTTGAAAGATTATTCTGCAAAGTATAAGTTCCTGCAGAAGAAATTGTCTTACACACCGTCACATCAAAAGGATCAACCCATTCATCACTATAAGCCAAAAGATCAACATTAGTTGTCGAACAATTCACTCCATTTGTGCAAGCAACATCATTTGTTATATTATAACCTAAATCACAAAATCCATCAGCATTCGCATCAGCACAAGTATCACTAAATCCATTTCCTGTTGAATTTGTCCAATAATTACCTCCAATTAAATCTCCATTTGAAAAAATCCTATTTCCTGCTTGTTGTGTTGTGTTCCAATAATTCTCATAATTAACTGCACCAACGTTATTTGAATTATTGAGGAAATTGTTGTAAATCAAATTAGGGAGTGTCTGACCTGCAGTTGACTGAGAAATCCCTACTGAAGGATTATTTTGAATAGTATTATTCCTTATTGTATTATTATCTGCAGTTGTATCTAATTTAATTCCCCAATCGTTTGATTCTATAATATTATTAATGATCGTATTATCATCCTCATCTATAAAAATTCCAACATCACCGCTTCCAGATTGAAACTTCGTTGTAGAACTATTTATAAGATTTAATTCTGAGTTAGAACCCAAATGAATTCCATACTGGCCGTTTGACTTTGCAATTATATTTGTTAATGTATTATTATCTGAAGAAGAAAGAGAAATTCCAGTTAGACCGTTTGAAGTTGCGGTTATATTTGTTAGAGTATTTAAATCTGAAAAATCAATACGAATTCCATAAACACTGTTTGAAGTTACAGTTATATTTGTTAGAGTATTTGAATCTGACTTAATCCAAATTCCAGCATAAGAATAATTAACATTAATATTTGTGAAATTTGAATTACCTACATTAGCTCCAGATACAACAATTCCATTATTTTGTTTATCAATATGACTCATAGTTATATTATTCAAAACAGAATTGCTTGCATCGCATAAATAAATTTCAGAAACATTATTGTCCCAATGTTCTAAAGTTACAGTTTCATTAGAATAATAAATTGGCTTATTATCTGTTCCATTTACATTAATTAACTGATCATTACAACCTCCACTTCCTGAACTTTCAAAAAAGTCAAATTGGGTGTTATTTATTAAACTTGAATTTTGTAATTTATTAGAGCCGGAATTTCCAGATCGAAAGCCATACTGACTATTTGAATTTGCTGTTATGTTTGTGAATACATTAAAATCTCCACCATTAGAATATATTCCTGTCCCACTATTTGAATTTGCTGTTATATTTGTTAAGGTATTAGAACCTGAAAAAAGAGATAAAAAAATTCCATCCGAGTTTGAGTTTGAGACTATATTTGTTAAATTGTTTGAATCTGTATTTTGGAAATCAATCCCCCTATTGTTTGAATTCATTGTAACATTATTTATGGAAGAATTATCTGTATAATCAAGAGAAATTCCCCATTCAAAATCAGTAATATCACAATTACTTACCGTTATGTTTGTCAATTCATTCCCACTAGAACCTACAGCATAAATTCCATAATCTGCCCCGGTGCCATCCCCATCAATATTAAAATTAGCACAATCCAAAGTTACATCACTTGTAGTTATAGTTATACAAGTTCCTGTTGTTGTTAAAGCTTGGGTTACAGTATAGTCTCCAGGGCTGATAATAGTTGTTCCGCAACTATTAATAAAAAGTGTGTCTTCTGTTAAAGATCTTTCTTCTGTTTGATTCCAATGTCCATAAATATCTGCGGCAAATACCTGATAAGTATAATTTCCTTTAGTAAGACTTTCTTGGTTCACATAAAGATTCCATTTATCTATATCGTATTTTCTTAGATTTGAGAAGTATTGTTGTGTGATTTCTGTTTCATTTAAGCTTCGATTCCAAATTCTTACTTCATCTATAAGACCATCGAAAAATCTCCCACTCAAATCAAAATCTGATCCTACGTCAATAGGTTGAGATCCACCATCTAGTGTACCCGTGCCAGTCGTCGCACCCAATATTCCATTAATATATACTTCAACATTTGTACCATCGAAGCGACCCACATAAAAATTCCAGTCGGTTTCAATAAAGTCTGCCGTAGCGAAAGTAGCGGTATTGCTAGACCAATCGCCGACAGAAAAGACAGCGCCATTAGAAGGGTTGAAGTTATTTTCCAATCGTAAATCCCACCCAGTCGATCCAACCGAATCATAAGCAGCTACAATACCTGCGCGAATAAAAGGAAGGGTGTCGGCTTTAGCCCATGCAGCAACAGTAAATGGTTGTGTAGATGAATTTCCTATGACTGTTGCCGTGGTC
>CAZJDG010000002.1:43811-47053 GCA_964544725.1 Candidatus Woesearchaeota archaeon
GCCGTGGTCGGTAACCTCACATAATCGCCACTTCCATCATAATTAAATGCTCCACCATATCTTCCAGTTGAATTAAAAACAGCACCAGTAACAGTCCCATTATTACTATATTTACTTAAATCAACAACATGGGTATCATTTTCCCCCAAAACCGAAAGATTATCAAAATTCATCATTAAAACTAAAGAATCATTATACATTGTGTAATTAGTCCCATTCCAATTAAACTCTACTTGACCTAAACTAGAAGCATTTTCTAAGGTTATATTAATTTCAACATTACTTGTACTTATTGTTGCATTATCTGCAGGCGTTGGACTTACAAAAGAAAGATTAAATAAAGACGCAGGAGGAACAATCCACTCATCACTCAAAGCCAAATAATCAACATTCAAGCCACAATCTGTTCCAGGAGTACAACTTGAATCAGTAGTTACATTATAAGCATCACCATCACAAATTCCGTCTATATTTGAATCAGTACAAGTATAACTAAATCCTGTTCCAGGAGCTGAATAATTGTCCCAGAAATTACCTCCGATATCTGTTCCATTTCCAAAAATCCTATCTCCGGTTTGTTGTGTTGTGTTCCAATAATTTTCACGAATTGTTCCTGCAAAATTAACATTAACAGAATTATTCAATAAATTATTATAAATTACGTTTGGATTGGGTGAACCGGCAGAACTAAGATAGATTCCATAAGTTGAACTATCCTCAATTATAGTATTAATTATTGTGGTATTCTCTATTCCAGCTCCTAAAAGAATTCCATAAGCACCTGTATTTGTTATAGTAAGGTTATCAAAAACATTATGATCACTATTAGTACCGAGATCAATCCCAAATAAACTAGTCGAAATTATTGTTATATTCTTAAAGATATTTGATTCTGCACTAGAAATAAAAAGCCCCCTACTAGATCCATTTATAGTTATATTTGTAAAAATATTTTCATCTGAGCCCAATGTAACATGAATTCCATAGTCTGCAATTGAAGTTAAAGTTATATTTGTAAAAGTATTATTATTAGACCTTTGCGAGTCAATCCCAAGACGGGAATAGTTAACATTAATATTTGTAAAATTTGAATCATCAACTAACAGCACAAGAATTCTATTATTTTGTTTATCTGTATGACTCATAGTTATATTGTTTAAAACAGAATTATCCGCATCACATAAAATTATCAAAGAAGCATTATTATCCCAATCTTGCAAATTTACAGTTTTATTAGTAAAATAAATTGGCTTATTATCTGTTCCATTCACATTAGTAAGTTTCTGACTACAGTGAGTTGATGAACTTCCACTTACACTAAAATCCATTTTCGTATTATTTGCCAAAGTCATATTTGTAAAAGTATTTGATCCTGCGTTATTTAATTTAATTCCATCACCACTTGAGCCCACTACAACCACATCTGTTAAGATATTTAAATTTGAAAGAAAAAGACTAATTCCAATAGAACTGTCTGAATTTGAGGTTATGTTTGTTAAAATATTTGAATGCGCTGTGCTCAAATGAACTGCTTCACTATTCAAAGTTGTTGTTATATTTGTTATATTATTTGAATCTGAATTATCCAAGTAAACTCCATAGACATTTGAATTTGCTGTAACATTATCTATTATAGAATTATTTGTATACTCAAAATTAATTCCCCTACGAAAATCAGTAATATCACAATTATTTATTGTAATGTTTGTTAGTTCTGCACCAGAAGCCCCATCTGAAAAAATTCCATAAGTGCTTGAAGTATCATCACCATCAATATTGAAGCCTTGACAATCCAAAGAAACATCAGAAACATTTATTGTCAAACAAGTTAAGCCAGTTGTCGTAATAGATTGATTCATTTGATAAGTTCCGGGAATATCCAACCAACCACATTGGTAAACAGTATCTGTATCATTTGCAGGAGGATCCACAATCCAATCAAATTCTAAACTACCTCCAAGAATTTTCAAATCAAAAGTGTCTTGAGTATTTTCTCCAAGTTCAGTTAAGAAAATTTGATTAGTAGTATTTTGTGTAATATTTGTAAACGTTGCAAGTAATTCTGTTTGATTAACTTCATAAACTTCAACGCTCGTTGCATTTCCTCTTGGGAAAATTGTAATATCCTTGCTTGAATCTAAAATTTGTTCAAAGTTAACTCTTACAAATTCGTTTTCATTAATTGGCTCACTCCAGTTTCCATCCAAGTACTTAACATCTTCAGTGATATTTGAAATTAAAGTTCTATTCTCATCTAAATGCAAAGCCCAAGAAATTTCAATAATTAAAGTGTAAGTTCTATTTGACAAACTTGGAACAATCCATTCAATATAATCGATTAGGGAATTATTATTCGTATCATAAGTCACAAATTCAACTGGAACTTGAGTATTATTTGCTTCTTCAAATAACAAGATTGAATCTGCTGAGATGGCTTCTTCAGGAAGTTGAGTATATGCCAAAATATTTTCAAAGTGAATGTCAGAAGTTACAAGGATTTCTTTTCCTTTTCCTTTTGGAGTTTCAATAGAAATTGGTCCGGGAGTTTCATAAGTAATTTCAAATTCTGTTGCATTTTCATCAATAACTAATTCTTTTGAGTCTGAAGTTTCTTCAACTTGAATTGCATTTCCAGTTCCAGTTAATCTTAAAGCTCTTCCAGCTCTTTTTAACAATCCAGGATTTTCTACTTCAATTTTTTTCTTAATTTCTTTTGGAACTTTCTTAGGTTTTCCATTAACTATTTCTTCTTCAACATAATTCCAACTCGAAACACTTATGTTCGTCGCATCTTTTGGAAGTTTAATTCTAAATTCTCCTTTATTTTTTGTATGAACATTCTTCTTCCATAAAACTGGTTCGTTAATTACTGCATCAAATTGGAAAGTATTTATTGAAATATTTGATTGCTCTAAAACATCTGACAAAGAATAAAATACCGTTCCATTGTAAACTAAATCAATTTTTATATTTCCAGATTTTAAAAGTTTAGAAATATTTGAAGTTTCTAATTGGTAAACTTTCTCTTTACTTCCAATATAGTTTGTTGTAGCAATCACTTCATTTGTATCATCATCGAAATCTAAATTTAAAACAGAATCATTCAAAGATTTGTCTCCAGTTTTTACACTTCCCTCAACAAGTCCTGCAATATCATTTTCCTTGATTTTATATCTAAATTCTTCTAAGAAAGAAACTTCTCCTTGAATTTTTTTACCTTTCCCGGTGCTTATACTATCTTT
>CAZJDG010000002.1:47153-52353 GCA_964544725.1 Candidatus Woesearchaeota archaeon
TCAGAAACAATTTTTGCGCCAAGTTTCACAGTAATATTTCCAGAATTTAGATCTTGTTTCTCATTAATTTCTACAACATCAACCTATTTATTAATTCTGATTTAACAGTTAATTTTTTCTCTTCAGAAATACGAAATAAAAATCCCTCAATCATTTTCCCAGAAACAGTAAAAATGTAATTTAATTTTATTACACTATCTTTAACAGCTCCTTCCTTCTTAAAGAGAGAAATACCTTTCATTTTTAAATTAGAAGTTATACCTGCTAAAATAATATTTCCTTGTTCCTCAAAAAGGACTAATGCAGGCCTTTTCTTAATTTCAAAAGTGTCTGTAAATTGAACATTGGCTAAAATAACATCTCCAAATTTATGCATTTTCCCAAATTTCGTCTTCTTTATTATCCCACAAGTCTTTCATTTTTGGCTGTTGAATTTTATGAAGGAATTCATCATATTGATTGCTTTCTTTTAATATAATAAAAGTTTTAGCCATTTTTCTCAACAATTCATCATAAGTCTGTCTTGGATGCTCTTTGGCCATTTTCAAAATTCTTATAACTTCTTTATCTATTAAAATTGTAGACTTCATTTTAACTATACATTGATATATAATTAACTATATAAATTTTTCTAGATCAATTCACTTAAGATTTTTGAACCTAATTTTACAGTAATATTCCCAAAATTTTCATCTTTTTCTTCATTAATCTCAACAAGATCTACGGCCCTCAAATTCTTTATTTTATTCAATCTTTTTAACACATACAAAAAATCTCTGCTAGTTAATCCACAAGGTTCTGGATATCCAGTACTCGGAGCAAAAGCTGGATCAATTACATCTATATCAATCGAGATGTAAAGTTCCTTACTATTTGAAAATTCCATTATTGCATCGCAGGTTTCATGTAAATCTTCAGTTAACTGATCCACAGATATTGTTCTAATTCTATTCTCTTTTATGAAACTTGTTTCTTTTAAATCAGAATTCCTAACTCCAACTAATAAAATATTTTCAGGAGGAAATCCAACTTCAACTAATCCTCTAAGCCATTCTTCATGTGTTGGAGCATTTTTATCTACAGGTTCCATACAATCAGGATGAGCATCAAAGACAACCAAACAAGGTTCTTTATCTAAATTCTTACAATAATCAAAAAAAGCCTTAGTTATTGAAAAACTAATAGAATGGTCTCCCCCTAAAAAAATAATCTTTGATTTAGTTTCAAAGGTTTTTAAAGAATTTTTATAAATTAAATCATTAGTTAGTTTCAGGTTTGAATTATCCACATGAATTTCCTCTAAATCTAACAAATCAACATTCACAATTTTTCCTTGTTCGTTAGTATAGATACTTCTTAATTCATTTATAATTGCATCTCCCGCCCTTTCACAACCTTTTGTTTTTCCTAACCCATTAATTCCTGGAACTTTTACAATAAACATAAACTAGGATTAAATGCAACATTTTTAAGATTAATGGAAAGTCACCTTTTTTTCTAGTCTGAGAATATAAAGATCATAAATTTTTCTAAGTTTATTATCATCCACATCCCCAAAATAAGGAGGTTTAGGCAAAACCCTAATCACTTTCAAAGAATCTAAATTTCCTTCAAAATATTTCACAACTCTTGAGACTAAAGAATCATAATTGCAGGCTTCAAAAGTAGTTTGCCCATTTTTAGTCCTACCAACCAAATATTTTGTTAATTCAAAATCCAAGTCTTCAACAATTTTAACCATTTTATTCAGGAACTAGAACCATAAAGCTGTAATCCTTAATAACAGCCAAATTTTTAACATCTTCAAGATTGACCGTTCTTATTTTTTCCTCAAATTCATAAAATTCCTCCGCATTCCCATTCAACTCTGAAAAGATTAAATTAACCATTTGAGTTTGAGAATCTTCCATCGCAATCTGGTAGTTTCCAATCATTTGTTCTTTAACTTGCCTTAATTCCTCCTCAGTTAATTCCTCAGAAACTTTCTCAAATTCTTTTAAAATAAGTTTCTTAACTTCTTCTACTTTTTCTTTCGTGGTCCCAACTCTAACTAGATTATACGCAAAATCTTTGTTTATGTTTGAGTCTCCTTTTACTGCATAGGCTAAATTTCTTTTCTCCCTTATCTCTGAAAAAAGTCTTGAAGACAATCCTTCTGCCATTAAAGTACTAAGAACTTGGGCAGCATAATTTTTTTTATCATCAGCCAAGGGAACATGATAAGCAAAAACTAAATTTGCTTGATCCAGCCCCTTTCTTTTTTCAATTTTAGTTCCAACTTTTTTGTTAACGATTAATTTAGGAACTTTTCCTTCTTTAGTTGGAAAGTTTTTTTCTGCAAATTCAACAATTTTATCAAGTTCCATATCCCCCACAACACAAAGAATCATATTATCAGGAGTATGGACAGCATTAAATCTATCCAGCAATTTTGTTCGATCAATAGATTCCATGGTCTCATAAGTCCCAATTAAATTTGATCCAAGGGGTTCTTCATATAATAAATTCTGAATCTCATCCATAACATAAATCATTGGGTTATCTCTTCTCATTTTTATTTCTTCAAAAATAACCTTCCTCTCTTTCTCTAATTCTTTTTCATCAAATAAAGGATTTTTAACAATATCTCCCAAAACACTTAAAGCAGTATCTGCGTGTTGGCTAGGCATTTTACAAAAATATGCCGTAACAATTTCATCAGTGAATGCATTCATAACTCCTCCATTCTTTTCAATCTCCTGAGAAATTTGTTGAAAGGTTCGAGTAGTAGTTCCTTTAAAAACCATATGCTCTATAAAATGAGAAATTCCTTTTTCATTTGCTAACTCATTTATTCCTCCATTTTTAACAGCAAATGCAACACTAATAACTGGAAGTTTTCTTTTTTCAAACAAAATAGTCATCCCATTTTTCAAAACTTTCTTATAAAAATCTCCTTTCATTTTCATAAAATAATTTTAGGAGTATATAAAGATAATTATGTTAACCAAAGATAAAGACCAATTCCTATCGCGGAAACTACTAAAACTACAAAAAGGCCAACAAGAATCCAGAACCATTTCCTTGATTTCGGTGCTGGTTGATTAGACATTGTTGATGAAAGACTAGTTGGTGGAGGCGCTCCTGCCCCTGTAGCCATGGGTGTCGATTGTTTTGGTGCCACAGGTGTCATAGGCATGGGAGGTTTAGTTCCAGTCATAGTTGCAGCTTTAATTGGTAAAGTTCTAAGTGGAGATTGTCCAGTAGAAGTTTTTATATCAGGTAAGGGTGATTGTACAGCCATGAGTAGGTTACGAAAAAATTTTTTATAAATGTTTCTTTTTTCTGAGCTTTGCGAAGAAAACATGAAAATTTTATATTTTCTTTTTTTGAATCACTAAATATCTTTCATTTCCTAATTCAAAATCATCTAAAATTTCAAATTTTTCTTTTAGAAAATTTAAAATCCAATTTCGTTGTACTCTAAATTTAGTCCTTCTAACCAAACTTCTTGTAGCAAAGCTAATAATAATTCTATCTACCAAAGGAAAAATCTCAGAAAGTAATTTTTTTGAATAATCCCTCTCAATCATCTCTAAAGAATCTATAGTTTTAAACAAAAAAACAACTCTTGGCCTTTTAGTTTTCTTAATCAAACTCTTTATCTCTTCTAATTCAAACAAACTCAAATGGTATGCCTTCCCTTTTAGTTTTTCTCTTATAAAATAATGGTTCATCAAGTCAATAAACTGCCCAATAGAGTCAACAGCTACATAGCTTACTTCAAATTTTTTTAAGTAATTATAACTAAATCCATTTATTCCAGACCCCAAATCTATTATGTTTGGTTTTTTCTGATTTTTTAAAATTCTTTCATAAAGTTCCCCATAAAAATTAAATCTCTCTCTAGTTGAAAGATGTTTTTTCAAAAACCATTCGGAATTTTTTTCTTTCAAGGATAAAAGTTTTTGACTAGTAAACACAGAAAAAACTTTCCTTAACAAATCCCTCGTTAATTTTATCTTATCCAATACTGAAAATTCTTTCTTATCAAATTTTTCAAATGCCCTCTCAACGTCGATTTCTCTAAGTTTTGAAAATTCTTTCTTCTGGGTTATTTTCTCAATGATTTCTTTTCTTTCCATTTTTAAAATTCCTTTTCTTAGGCGACGCGTATGCCCAATCGCTTTCCATCATATTTTTAAGTTAATTAGATTTAAAAATCAGTCGTGAGCCCATCCTAAAGGAAAGTTTGATAAAGACAAAAAATAATAGGAAGGTTAAGCGAAGGAAACCTAGGTGTCCTCGCGTTGTTTTATATGGCTTCAACAAACCAATCACCTTTCTATCAAAAAGCAGAAGAAAAATTTCTTTCAGCAGGAACAGATAAAGAAAGAGTAGAATATCTTGAAGAAATGATCAAGGAATGTCCAAAACATAAAAGCAGTGAAAAAATGCTTGCTCAACTAAGAACAAGATATAAAAAATTAATTAAGAAGATTGAGGGAGCAAGAAAAGTTGGGAAAACTTCCAAAGAAGGAATAAAAAAGGAAGGGGTTCAAACAATCATCATCGGTAAAACAAATGTTGGAAAGTCATCGTTAATCACCTTATTAACAAACGTACACGCAAAAATAAGTGAATTTAATTTCGCAACAAAAAAACCAATAGTGGGTATGTTAAAGTATGAAGGAATAGAATTACAACTGATTGAAAATCCTGCATTTGAATCAGAATATTATGATAGAGGATTGACTCATACTTCAGATATTATTTTAATTATGGTTACAGAGCTTTCCCAAATTGAAAAATTTAAAAAAAGTTTAGAAAAAGAAATGGCAAAAAAAATAATTGTGTTCAACAAAGTAGATTTACTTAATGAAAATGAGAAAAGAAAAATTTCTGCAACACTTCAAAGTAAAAAACATAATTTTGTTTTAATTTCAACAAAAACAAAAGAAGGTATTGATGAATTAAAATCCAAACTTTTAGAAAACTCTGGAAAAATTAGGGTATTCACTAAAGAACCTGGAAAAGAAAAAACGGAAAGACCAATAGTTCTTAATCCTGAAAGCACCATTAAAGAAATTGCAGAAAAAATTCTTCATGGGTTTTCAAAAAATATCAAAGAAACAAGAATTTGGGGTCCTTCTAGCAAATTTTCTGGCCAAAAAGTAGGATTGGCACATAAATTAAAAGATTTAGACGTCGTAGAATTTAA
>CAZJDG010000003.1:0-26532 GCA_964544725.1 Candidatus Woesearchaeota archaeon
TTACTGATAAAAAAATTTCCGGTGAAAAATATTCTTGGGTTGCGGAGATTGAAGTAGAATGACTGCTAGAGTGTCTCACATTAAAGAAACTAAAGTTATAGAACTGCTAAACAAAGGTAGAAAACCTTGGAGACACATAATAAGAAATAAATTTCCTTTATCAATGGAAATTGAAAACATTGGATGGATAAAACCTGAAAATTATAGACATAAAGAGATGATCCAAAATTGGAGAGGCTCCTTTGACCCAAACATACGTCTTATGGATTTTATTCCAATAGTAAAACTTTCTACACTTCTTGACTCTCCAGAAATCGGGACTAATTTTTATGGATTAGTTAGTTTTCAAGAACGTGCCACTCCTTCAGATTATATGAAGGCTCATTGTGGAAGTGATATTAAGATTTATGAAGCATCTTCTGTTGAGACAATTGATAGAAATCTAAAAGTTGTTGGAGATGGAATTGTAATAAGGAAAGGCTATTACCACTCATTTCCTGTTGAAAGGGTTGATATAATTGATATCCCTAACCAATTAGAAAAAATTATTGTAGAAGCTGAAACAACTAAAGAATTATACGAATCTATTGATAATTTATTAGGATTAAATCGAAGTTGAATAATAAAACACAATAATCCTTAAATATTTAGTTTAAGAAAGAAAACAATGGGATTAGAAGATTTTGGAGAAAACTATGAAAAAGATTCAAAAGTGAGATTTGACAAACCAATAGACTTTGAAGACTTAAATAATTTAATGTTCCATATTGGAAATTCTCCAGATTATAATATTAGATGGGGATATAGTGTAGAAAATAACGTAAGGGCAAATCCTCTAGAAAAATCCACACAAAAAACAAGAAGCAAAACTATTGGAAAAATTACTGGACAAATCTTATTACCTCAAATAATTGGTGTTGATTTTGAATGTTTGGAAGAAATTGATGAAGAAGATAGAGTGGTATATGAAGGTATGCAATTTAGTCTATTTGGTTCTCATTACCATCCTCAAGAAAGAATGCAAACATGGTCTGATGTAAGAGAACGTGTTAAATCATATTTTAACCTAAAAACTCAAGATGAGGCATTCAGCAGCGCCTAAATTTTCAAAACGCTTTCCTTTCCTGTTTTCATTATTTTAACTCTGAATCTTCTTAATTTAACTTCCTTGCTTCCAACAAAAACTACTTTTCCAAAACCATAAGCATTTGCATATTCCAAAGCTTTTGAAGGTTTTCCGTAATACAAAGAAACAATCTTTCCTTTCCTCCTTAATTGTTGTGCTAAAGTAATTGCCTTTCTATCTTGATTTAATGAAATAATCAAAAACTTTTCATCTTCTTTTTTTAATTTAGATATTGCTGAAAGTCTTTCTAATCCAAAAGAAATTCCTGTGCACTGAACTCCGTTGAAAATATAACTTCCTCCCCCTACAATTGTTTCTCGAATTCCCTTCACCTTTATCTCAAAAACAGATCCATTGTAATAACTTAAACCTCTGACAACGGTTGGTGAAAAAAGTATCTTAATCCCATAAGCTCTGCAATATTCCATCAAACCAATTACTTCTTTGTAGCTTTCAAATTTGTTGAAATAAGGTTCCCCTTGTTTTAAAGAATCTATTAATTTTTCTGCCCCAAGTCCCTTTAAATTTTTGACGATTTCATTCTCGGTGATTTTTCCAAACTTGTCAATTTCCCTTAAGATTTGTTCCTTGTTTTTTTCCTTTACTTTTAAATCATCTAAAATTTCATTTAATAATTTTCGATTGTTGAATAAAACAATAGGTTCAACCCCTAAATTTTTCAAGACGTCATTTGCAACAGTTAAGATTTCTGCTTCATCTTTTATCGAAGAGCCAATTATATCAACATCTGCTTGAGTAAATTGTCTTAATCTATTTGAAGAAACTGGTTCATCGCGAAAGACAGGTCCTATTTGAAATCTTTTATAAGGTAATTTTTTATTTTTCATTAGTCTCTTCAGTTGAAATGTAAATTCATATCTAAGTGCAAGATTTCTTTTTCCTTTGTCTTTTAATTTAAAGATATCTGAAACTGCTTCGTCTTCTTTATTTTCTCCTTTTACAAAAGGTTCATATTCAATTATGGGAGTTTCAGCTGGTTCAAAGCCATATCTCTCAAAAATAGCTACGAGAATCTTTCTTATCTCTGAAAGTTTTTTAGCTTCCTTTCCTACAAAATCTCTAAATCCTTTAACTTGTTCCATTGTCATTTTTCTCTTTTTGAAAGGGTGGAAGGAGAGAATCGAACTCTCTTCTTGCGGACCACAACCACACATACTACCAATATACTACATCCACCATTGTTTATTTTAGTTAAAAAAGGTATAAAAAGCTTATTAAGAGAGGAATTACAACTAGAAAAATTGTTTCTAACAATGCCATTGCGCATAGGCTTCGCGAAAAATACGCTTCGCGATAAACCAATGCCGACAGTTTCCACTAATTGTCATAAAAAATGAAAGAAAAAAGAATTTAAAAAATTAACTATTAAACTATGAAATCGAAGGAGGTTGAAATCGAACAAAGTAGCTCGTTTCCAGATGTATCCTTGAAATAGGCAATTACTTCAACATTATTACCATTAGTAATTGTTGAAACAACTGAGTTTATTGGCCTGTCTAAAGGTTTAATGTTTCCTGGGACATCAACTACATCACTAATTCCAGTAGCGTTTGTAAATCTTAATTTAACACCACCAATAGCTAACCCACCTGGACTTCGATCTAAAGTAACACTATAAGTTACTGGCGAGGCATCATAAGGTGTAGAATTCACAACTTTTGTTGCTGCTATAGCTACATTCAAACAATCCACACCCAAGTTAATTTGGTCTGTGCTCTCTCCTACAACATTCTGAATTACCACCCAAATTATTCCTGCCGCAACGAAAGCTAATAGGATAAACATTAATACTGTAATAATTGCAGATAATCCCTTCTTTTTCATAAACGCTTAAATGAAACTTAGTTTAAAAATATTTTTATTTATTGAAATTATCTAAAAGCAAGAAATATTCTTTTTTGTCTATGACTTTATCATTTTCTGATAGGCCAATCTGCTCTGCAAATTTCCAAAATGCTTGGGGTTTATATTTTTTTCTTAACGCTGCAATGGTTGGAAGTTTTGAATCATCCCATCCAGAATATTTTCCATTTTCAATATCTTGTCTTATTTTTGTTGTAGAGAGTTCTAAATCTTTGAATTTGAATTTTCCTAAAAATCCCACCCAAGGAGCTTTTTTCCCAAGAGATTTGTAAATTAGCTCCTGTCTTTTTGCATTATCCATATGGTCTTTTCCACGAATTACATGAGTCATTCCAAGTTCAATATCATCGACAGAGACTGCGAGATTCATCAAAGGCCAAACTCGGTATTTAGTTCCAACACGAGGATGTTTTTCTAAATTAATTCTTGCTAAAGGGAAATCCCTCATCGCAGGATTTTTGTCTTTCATATTTGACTTAAATCTTAAAACAACTTCTCCAGGTTTGTATCCTTTTTTATCCATCATCTTCTTCCATCTTTCTTTTTGGGTTTTCTTTTCTAAATTTCTGCAAGGACAATTTTCTTTTGCAGAAACATATTTTCTGAAATCATCTGCAGAACATTCACAAACATAGGCATCTCCTTTGTCAATTAATTTTCTAGCATATTTGTAGTAAGTTTCCATTCTATCTGATTGAATTATTATTTTTGCAAATCCTTCAGAAAGCCATTTTGATTCTTCTTCTAGCATTTTGTAAGCTTTCGGGAAAATATTTTCAGGGTTTGTATCTTCAATTCGCACATAGAATTTTCCACCGTATTTTTTTACATATAATAGATTCAAGCAAAAAACTAGGGCATGTCCAATATGAAATGGTCCTGAGGGAGAAGGAGAAATCCTCATCACAACTTTTCCTTTTTTAGCATTAGGAAGTTCAGCAAGACCTTCACGTCCTTTTCTTTCTTTTACTTGTTTTTTTAAATTTTCAAATTCTTTTTTTTGTTGTTCTGAATTTAGAGAATTAATTTCTGAAACTATTTCTGAAATTTTCTTTGCATATTTTTTTACATCTTCTTTTTTCAAACCTTCATTAAAAAGAGAAGATATCACAAACCCTTGTTGCGCTTTTCCATTATAAGCTAACGCGTTTTTCAAAGCATAAGCGCGAGCTTTCTTTTCTAAGTCTTTCATTTTAATTTCTTCCACATTTTATTAGTAACTTCATTGTAACCTAATTTTCTGAACTTTCTAATAACAGGATTAACTGAAAAAACTTCTAAGTAAACAAAATTACATTTTTTCTCTTTAAACCAATCATCTAATCTCTTAGATAGTTCTTTGGATATTCCCTTCTTCTGGTATTCTTTTAAAATAATTATGTGTTTTAAATAACCTAACATAATCGAGTCATAAAAAGGATTTTTTGCATCTACAAAATTTCCACTAATATATCCTATAATTTTATCATCTTCTTCAGCAACCAAAAGAATAGAATTCCTATTTTCAATATCTTTTAATAATTCAGTTTTTGAATTTTTCTCAAACTCTTTTTTTCTTTTGCCAAGCTTATCAAAAAAATTAATAGATTTTCTGAAAAAATTCTCCTCAGATTTGATTAGCTCAAGAAAAAGAGGGTAAACACCCAATACATCTTTTTTAGTTGCTTCACGAATTTTCATCCCTTAAAAAGCAAAGAATCATTAATAAATTTATTCAAAACCAGTTGTCTTAGGTTTTTTTTCCAAAACTTCAACTCTTTGACCTAAGTGGTAAAGTTGATTCGAGATGTCTTCAAGTTTATTTGTAATGTCCATTAATCTTTTCGCAAGTTTTTTCTTTCGTTCTTCTATAGATTCAATATCAACAACTTCTGTTTTTTCTTCAGCCGCAGATTTTGATGAAGAATCAAAAAAAGGAAAAAATGGCGCAGCAGTTTTTTCTTCAGTTTGAACTGGAACTTCTTGAGCATTTGCTAACTCTTTAGAACGTTTTTGTTGTTTCTTATACCTCTCAGAAAGGTCAATAACCCTATCCTTTTTCCTAAAATCAAATAATCCCATAGAAAAGAGAAATAAGTAAGATTTTTAAGGTTTGTCAAGATTTATAAGTATAAATTAATTTTATCTAAGATGAGTCTCATAAGCGAAATAACTCAAATTGGGCTATGGGTATGGGGATTTGGTGCCCTTACATTATTTTGGGTAATCTACTCAATAGTTATGTTTTTTTTGGATAGAAAAAAAATAAAGGAATTAAGAGAAAATTTGAAAGAAATTAATGATAAATTAGATAAGTTGATTAAGAAGAAATAATTTTTAAACCCCATCTTACTAGTAAACAGATGAAAAAAGGTGTTCAAGTTAATTTTAATTTATCAAATCGTTGGCTTTATACCTTGATTACTATTCTAGTTGTTTCAATAATTGGGGTTGGAGTTTATGCAATCTCACATCCTAATCCTGGACATAGTTCTGGTGAGATTGAAGAAGCAGATCCAACCGTAAATGCTTATATTAAAAATAAAGGAAGTTGTGCTGCTATAACAGGTAGTGCTGATTTGTGTGATGGAATTGATAATGAGGGTGTTATTGTTGAATCTGATCCAACCGTTAAAAGTTGGGCCCAAACAAACAGTCCTGCCATTCCAGGAGATTTAAGAGTTGGCAACATAGGAACAAGGTCAAGAATATATCTCACGGCAACCTCAGGGACATCAAAAGGAGGCTATCTTTATGTTGTTACCCATGGAGGTTACAATAGTAATGCTTGTGGTACTTGGGGAGAGGGAGGAAATCCGGTAACAATTGCTTCTGCTGGAAGCTGGTATGCAACCTTATGCTTCAAAGCCCACCAATTCTAACCACAAACATTTTTTAAATCAAGGTTTCTTTGAGAGAATATAAAAATGGTGGCAACAGTTCAACAAATTATTGGAAAGATTAATCCAAGACTTTGGTCATATATGTTTCAAAAACAAGTGCTTCTTTCACAACAAATCATAAAAAAACAAAATTCTAACTTAAAAAAGATATTAAGAATAAAAAATACTAGCCTTTAACACTGGATAATAGTTTTTTATTCAATACTTTGCTGGCATCAAGAACTTCCATACCAATTAACTTGTTATCTCCACCAAAATCCAAGATTATATTTCCGTTCAACTCAATTGTCTTCTTAATACCCAAATCATTTATGCTATCATCTAGATAAATATATGCTGCATCTACATCTTTATCATATTCAATTTTCATATTCAAACAACTGTTATTATCTTTATATAATTTTCTTTTATAAAAATTACCTTTATTCTTTTATTTTTCGACAAACCAACTGCCTCTCTTTTATTATCAAAACCTTTTTTAATAAATTCTGGAAATTTTAAGATATGTTCAACTTCCCAGTCTTCAATCCCTCTTTCCCTCATCCTCTTCTTAGCATGATTTGAATAAATTATTTTCATTAACAACTAAGAATAATAATTATTAAAAATCTATTGATTGCCTGGCTTATTTGTCATCTTCTCCCACAAACATTTTTTAAATCAATGATTCTTTGAACTAATATAAAAATGGTGGCAACAATTCAACAAATTATTGGAAAGATTAATCCTAGGCTTTATGCAGAAAATGGAAAGGAGTTGTTAAAGAAATATGGTTCTGCAGATAAGATTCCTGCTGAAGAAGTCAAGGCAAAGCCGTTAACTCAACATCATCTAGGTTATGAGTCTTCTAGTGAAACTCTTGAACCAATTTATTTTTTTATTTTAGATTTAATGAGTGATGTTGGATTGGATGTGGAAAAATTTGTTGATAACTTTAGTTCTTCTCCAGGAAGCGGGCATTTTTCAGAGTTAGGACAAAGGGCAACAGTAATGCAACAGCAAGGAAGTAAAGTTCTTGGAGACATAAATACTGTTTTGAGAAGTGTGTTAAATTTAGTTTATGACTTAAAAGAATTCAGAATAAGGCTACAATCTTACGATGATTTTAAATCAGAAGATAAAACTAAGTCAGATTCTGCAAGACTTTCTTTGAAACAAATATGGATGGATAGAGTTGATATAAATAAAGGAAATTCTAGCGTGAAGGCTATGGCATTCCAGGGAGGATTCCAAACATTGATTGATGCTTTCTTATTTGCAAAAGATGAAAAAGATGTTGATAATATTGATTTAAACGAAAGAGTTAAGAGAGTCCTTAGGCCAAGAATTCAAGAATTTAATTATTGGCTTGAACAATCAGAAATTGAATTAAGAAAAAGATACGGGCTTGAGAAAACTTATTTAAGAAGTCAGGTTAATTCTTTGAAGTTATATTCTAGATGGGCGAAGCCTTACCTAAGAGCAGCTCAGCAATTGGAAATGAAAGATCAAGGAAAAGAGCCTGCAATGGTCAAAGCATTTAATACAATTATTTTAGAGTTAAGTCTGGTTGGAAAATCAGAATTGGACATTAGAGGAAAAATTGAGTCTGGGGATCTTCCCGAGGATTTTAAAAAAATGAAAATGAAGAGGGACTATTTTTCTTGTGTTATTGTTGATTTTAAATTCAGAGGAATTCCTCAAAAAGTAGCTCAGCAATCCCACTATGCTTTTGGTGGAAAGGCAGAGATTAATTTCTTTTCTTACGCTTTAAATAAAGATGAACTTGAGAAACTAAATCAAGAATTTGAAGATTCTGATATTGGGGATGCTTTGAAATTAATTGAAGGTGCTACAACAGAAAGTTTAAGCCAAATACATAAAGAAATTGATTTCTTTTTGGATGAAAAAGGTAGCGAAAATAAAAAAAACGGGAAAGTTGGAAGTGGATCTAACCCTTTCTTAGCATTGATTGGATACTATAACAAAGAATCTGAACCTAAGGAAGTTAAAAACTCCGAAAAAAAAGAAAAATCATTATCTGGAGATGATTGGATTGAAAAAAACCATCTTAGACCTGTAGCTGAAGAAGGAGCAAAAGATACCGCGTTTAATTTATTTGATATTTATAAGAAAGCTCATGGAATGATAAGTTATACTTAATCTCTACTAGAACAAGATTTAGCTATTTCTTCATTATAATGTTCTCTTATATAAATTGATAAGTCAGTTATAATATCTCGGTAAGTCTCTCCTTTAAGATTAGTCTTAGGCATTATTAAATTTCTATTTGTTCTACCTTTTACAGGATGACCATAAACATTAAAAATTTTTAGATGGCTTTTATTAGTTAATAGTTGAAACCCTGCACTCTTCATCATTTTTCCTAACTCTTTAGAACTTTTTATCCCATTATTCTCCATACATCTTAAAATATCCACCATTCCCTCTAATTGTCTTTTTGTTGGAGGATCTGCAGTTCTTTTGGGCTTCTTATAGGATTTTCCCATAAAAATACTTTAGATATAATTATTTAAATTTAACTATCTTAGAGTTTTCATGTTGAAAAGAGTAGTTAAAGCTAAGAGAAATAAAATTAGAGAAATAAAAAGCAAAGTTAAAATTAGAGAAATAAAAAGCGAAGAAGAATCGATAAAATCAAGCGAAGGTATTGAAGATGTTGTTAATGAAAGTGAATTAGGTAGATTTCTTCAAACCATCAAAGCTCCAGTGTTGGAAAAAATTGCAAATGCAGAAGAATTAAGTTTAGAACAAATCGCATTTGCGCAAACTCGAGGTAAAAAAAAGGAAGATGAGGAAATTAATTATCTTGATGTAAAATCAGATTATACTACAACTAAAAGAGAAGAAGGAATGGAGAATGGCGCACAATATACTGAATCTTCTGGGGACTATAAGACTATAATTGAAGATGGTAAAACTGAGAAAGAAAGAAAAAGAGATTTATCTGGAATGCGTCAAACAAATGATAGTGTGAAAAAAAGAAAAGATTGGGGAAGTTGGGAAAGCCCAGGTTTCGAGCCAGAATCGGACAGCAAAAAGTACATGACTGGAGGAGTGTTATAAATAAAGGGAACCTACAGTTCACCCTTATCAACCCACCCTTAAGATAGTGCTCATGGCTGATGACAACTAAGGTTTTCTTTATCAAACTTTCCTTAAATTTGGTCAGGGCTGACAAACAATAAATTAATAAAGAAATTTATTCTCTTAATTCAATATTAACGAGGTGAAAATGGCAGGAGATTATCATATTTCAGATATTTATCAAGGAGGGTACTCTTCTCTTGATTCAGATAATGGAAGTTTGTTTACTGGATATAGAGGGAGCATTGAACAATTGGGAATTTCAACAGACCCAAGAAGTGCAAATATTTTAAAAGAATTCTCAGATAAATTAACTCCAGGACAAAAAGTTGTTGAGCTTTCTTTAATCACTCCTGAAGTTTTGGAGGCAGTTCCAAAACAACATCTGAAAGAAATAAATCGGCTTTCTAAATTAACTGGTGTTGAACCAACTATTCATGGTCCTTTATTTGATGCTTCTGGTGTAACTCAGCAAGGAGAATTTGATGAATCAAACAGGGAGATTGTTGAAAGAAAACTTTTTAGCACTCTTGAAAGAAGCCATGAATTAAATCCTGATGGGAATATTCCTGTTACATTCCATACTGCAAATCAGCTTCCCGGAACTAGGTATGCAAAAATTGAGGGCAAGGAAGGTGTGGAGATGATGCCTGTTGTTAATGTAGATACCGGAAAGATAGGAATTGTAAAAAGGAGGGAAGTTAATACTCCAGATATAAAAAGTGGAAAAATAATTACCGAAACTTATGATGTAGAAAAACAATTAAGGGTTATGAATAATAGTGAATGGGATGAGAACTTACAGCAATTAATTATCCCAAAAGAACATGCAGATAGAATTTTAAAAGAAACAATACAACATGTCGCTCCAGTTTTAGGAGCAATTAACAAAGGAGAAATAAATCCTGATGATTTACCACCTTCCCAGAAAGGAGCTTATTTCCGATTTAGAAATGCTGAAGAACAATTAAGCGATATACAAAAACATCTGAACACAGTCTTAGATAAAGGATACAAAGCTTATCAAAATGAGATAAATGATAAGGGTGAGAGAAATGATAAGGGAATTAATTATCTGAGAGAAGTAGTCAGTGAGTTTTCAAATACAGTTAAAAAAAGCGGAGATCCAATTAATTATTCTACGGCTTTGCAAAAATTTATGGAAGACTTAAGGCACAGAACTTTAGAAGAAAAGAATATAGAAACTCCTAAAGTCTATGCTCCTGCGGATGATTACGCAGTTGGAAAATCTATTAAGACATTTGGGAATGCTGCTTGGAGTTCCTATAAAAAATTCAAAGATAACTCTCCAATAATAACTATTGAGAATCCTCCTGCTAGCATGGGATTATCTAGGGCAAAAGATGTGAAGGCCATAGTTGAGGGTTCAAGAAAACAATTTGTTGAAAATGCTAAAAATGAAGGCATAAGTGAATCTGAAGCGAAGAAACAGGCTGAAAAATTAATTGGAGCTACTTGGGATGTTGGACATATTAATCAATTAAGGCAATTTGGATTTGATAGTTCTGAAATTATAAAGGAAGCTGAAACAGTTGCACCTTTTGTAAAACATATTCATCTTTCAGATAATTTTGGGATGGAAAATACTGAACTCCCGATGGGAATGGGAAATGTTGATTTTAAAGAAGTTATGGAAAAGTTAAAAGAAGGGGGTGTTGATTTAAAGAATACAAGGAAAATTGTTGAAGCGGCTCATTGGTGGCAATTCCAACAGACCTCTCCGATAGCAGCTACTATGGAAGCTTTGGGAAGTCCAGTTTATTCTATGGGTATGGGGCCCTATTGGAACCAAGCAGCAGGATTACAAGAAGGATATTTCGGTGGGTATGGTATGATGCTTCCGCAAATGAATTATGAAACATTTGGTTCAGGATTTTCACAACTTCCAGCAGAACTTGGTGGACAAAGGCCAGGCGCTCAAGGAAGTAGAATGGCTGGGAGGCCGATGGAATAGTCAAGTCTGCCCAAGCGTGGTCAGCCTAATGAGATAACTTTTAAAAACTAAAAAGTATATATTAAAGTATACAAAAGAGGAAAATGGTAAAAACTAAGAAAAATAAAGTAAAAATTAAGAGTGTGCCAATTGCTGAAGTTAAGAAAAAAATTAAAGCATCTAAATCAAAAGTTAAGACTTCCAAAGCCCAAAAGAAAAATAAAAGAGCCAAGTCTAATTCCAAAAATATTCCTGTTTTAAATTTAAGAACGGATTTTGATATTGCAATGGATTTTGCAGCAAAAGTTTATACTAAATTCAATAAACTTGTTAAGTCAGTTATTCTTTTTGGCTCGACTGCAAAGAAAACTAATGTTCCTGGTTCAGATATTGATATAATTATTTTAATAGATGACGCAGCAATAAGATGGGATGATGAACTAATCACTTGGTATAGGGAAGAACTTGAAAAAGTTATTCGTGCAAACGACTACAAAAAAGATTTACATATCAACACTATAAAATTAACAACTTGGTGGGAAGACATGATAAGAGGGGATCCTGTTGTGATTAGCATCATAAGAGAAGGACAATCATTAATTGATTTTGGGGGATTTTTTGAACCTTTGAAATATCTTCTTGTTACTGGAAAAATAAGATCCACACCCGAAGCAATTTATAGTTTATTACAAAGAGCTCCACAGCATATTGTAAGAAGTAAGGTTTCTGGATTGAATGCAATTGAAGGTCTGTATTGGGCAATGATAGATTCTGCTCAAGCAGCATTAATTTCAATCAAAGTTCAACCATCTTCTCCTGAAAATATTCCTGTCGAATTGAAAAGAAATTTTGTGAATGCTGGAAGTCTAAAAATGAAGTATGCAGTTTGGTTAAGAGATTTATTAATATTGCACAAAAGGATACTCCATAAAGAAGTTACCGATTTGAAAGGAATTGAAATAGATGAATGGCAGAAACGAACTGAAGAATTCTTAGGAGTTATGGCCAAACTCGTTAACGATTTAATTGAGAAAAGTTAATCTTTTACGCAGCTTTCTTTTCGGTTAAAATGTCCTCAAGACCACTTCTAACTTGGTTGGCTCTGCTAGTTAATGCATCTCCTGCAACCATATTCTGAAGATAAGTAAAATAGAAACTAGCCATTTTTTCTCCAAGTTCTTTTTCTTCCTCATTTTCTGATTGGACTAATTCCGAAACATATCTATCTGTGTGTTTAAAGCTTTTAGTTTTAGATTTTAGCTTCTGGAAGGTATTTCCTCCCATAAGTGCTAGCACATCTTTAACTTTAACTCTTGCTAGAGATTCCCCAATTATATTTAAAGACCCTTCAATTAAATCATACTCGGAAACATTTCCAGAATATCTTTTTCCATCCTGTCTTGATTTTTTAAAAATAGATTTTGTTAAGTTTACTACTTTACCTGTTTCTGGATCAATATATTTTGGATCCTCAGAAGTTTCATAAGCATGCTCTTCAACTGCAGAATTAACTGCCTCACCATAGTCTTTACTTGAATCAATAAGATATGCAGCTGCTAAATTAGTTAGAGTTCTGTCTCCTAAATTATACATAGCTGCTTTTCTTTGCCTTTCTATTTTTTTTACTTCGTCTGTTTTAGCCATATTAGTTTGTTTCCCCCTTTACAGGATTATAAACCAGATGTCTTTCAAATTTTAAAGGTTTTCCTTGCTCAACAAATTCTTCAAATGTTAAAAATAAACGGGGCATAAAGTTAGAATCATCCCTGTACATTAATTCTACAACTCTACCTTCAACTTTTTTCCCATCTAATTCATAAACATAATGTCCGTCTTCAGATGCTCTTTCCAAAACATCTTTTCCAGAGAGCTCAATTTTTGGCGTTTTAAACTGATGAGAGTATCTTGTTTCCCTCAAATCATTTCTGTTTTCCCTAGTTATCACTGTATCCAACTCACATATATTTCCTTGAGCTAATTTTCTTGTAATTGTCATGTTATAATTGCTTATTTAAGGTTTATAAAGTTTACTATTTGTCTTAACTAATAAGTAGTAATTATTTCTTTTCTTCGTAAATAACCTTCATCTTGCCTGGGACTTTTGAGTTAAC
Organism: Candidatus Woesearchaeota archaeon; assembly: GCA_964544725.1. GTDB lineage: Archaea > Nanobdellota > Nanobdellia > Pacearchaeales > GW2011-AR1 > CAZJDG01. The sequence goes on from CAZJDG010000003.1 coordinate 13,045, forward strand.
TTGTTTCAAAACCTTCCTTGTAAATTCTATCCCTTTTGGAGTTGGAACTGCTATAAAGAAAATTCCACTTCCAGGTTTTAAAATAGCTGCTTTTCCCATTGATTTTCCAAAGGATAATTGCATTCCAGTCTGCATTCTGTCAGAACCTGCCCCTGTAAGCATTTTGTTTTCTCTTTGAATATGATGTGGAAAAGGTATAACTTTGAATAAATATTGTCCTGCAAATTCTTTGTCCAGTTTTTTATTTATGAACTGTCTGCAAGCTTCTAACGCATTGTGTCTCATCTGGACATTTTCTTTAGATATCACTTTAAGAGTATATGGAAGTTTTCCTGCGTTAAACAAACCTTCTTTTCCCATTGTAAATTTAACAATCTTCTGTTGAGGAACTGTTTTTATGAATGATTTTTGTCTTCTCTTACTAACTCTTGTATAAGGAACAACTATCCTCTTAGAATATGCAGATGCTTTTCTTAGGCTTGCCATTATAGTGCCTTCCTTATTTCTTCTAATATTTCGCTATTTAATTCACACGCTAAAGGATATTTCTCGCAGACTAAAGTTATGTATCCATTTGACTGGGAAAAATTAAATTGTAATTTTTTTATTCCTTCCCCTACATAATCACACGAATCTATTTTTGAACATTTATTCTGTTCAGTTCCAAATTCTTTAACAACACTGAGAACCCTATTTGCTACAGGAAAAATATTTTGTTTGAGATGCCTATCTGTTTCAAAACCACTACAATTCTCAAGATTCATTTTATTTCCACTTCAGTCGTAACTGCTTGGCCAGGTAATCCTTTTTCAAAAATAGCTCTTACAACTCCTTTATTTCCATGGGCAGAGGAAACCTTTCCCTTGATTATTTTTTTTAACTTCCCTGGAGAAGTCCAAATAACTTCTTTTCCAACTAATTTACTAGCAGATTCTTTGTCTTCCACGCTTGGAATTTCAATTAAGAAATGTCTTTCATGGACTGTATGTCGTCCTCTTCTAAATTGTATCACTTTTCCTTTAACCATAATAAATTAGTAGAAAAATAGTTTAAAAAGGTTATTGATTGTATTTTAGTATGAAAATGAAAGAAGTAACCAAAGATATATTTCACCTAAATTTCCTCACACAAAAAGGACTAACTTCAACATTTTTAAGATTCCAAGAATTTTATGAATCCCCTGAATTTAAAGGAAAAATTTTTACATTAGAAGAATATAAAAGCTGGTATATTGCTAATTCTAAAAAGGGAAAAGAAACTGGAGAATTTACTTATTACACAGATTGGTCTGGATTTAATATTCCTTCTAAAATTTTAGAGCCTTTTTACGATGGAAAATTTGACCCATTATCTAGAGAAGAAAAAGGATTGCTTGATTTATTCAAATCAAAAAGAAATAGCCGATTTTATGTAATCGGGACATTTGGAGGGTCAAAGAAAAGTTTAATGCATGAAATTGCTCATGGGTTGTTTTATCTAAATCTTGACCACCGATCAAAAATCAAACATTTATTGAATAAGATTCCCTCTAAAGAAAAAAATAAGATTAATAAGATATTATCTGAATCTGGAGGATATCATGAAGATGTATGGGATGATGAAACTCAAGCACACCTTATTTGGAGTTTAGAAAAATTAAAGAAACAGGGATTGGAAGTTTCACCAAAACTAATGGAAATTAGAAAAAAATTTATTTCTGTTTTTAAAGAACACTTAAAATAAGTCCAATTAAATATTTCGAATCCATTCTATAATTTGCCCATAAGTTGGATAGTTAAAATAATTCTTGAATTTTTTGCTTGAAATCAGCGCTTTGATTGTATCCGCATGATTTCCTTCCATTATATCAAACATTGCATCATAATCTTCTTCATCGAAAACTACTCCCGATCTCCCATACATCCTTAGTGTATGTGCATCCCCTGTTGCTACAAATGGGAGGTCCATTTTTTTTGCCAAAATTCCTGCCTTTACGGGACAGTACAATTTTGGAAATACTTGAGCAACGTTTTTTTCAATTACAATGAATCTCTTCTGAGAACCGATTTCTTCTGCTGCCTTAATCGCTTCTCTCAAGAATTGTTTTGTGTAATTATTTCTGTTTATAATTTTTCTCTTCCAAGAAGTCACTGCCTTGAAAGGTTTTTTTAAAATTGATTTATTAATTCTAAATTTCTTGTGCCTTCCATTCTTGTTAACAATTTCTACTGCCTGATTTATGACTACATCTCCTTTTTCCCAAACAACCCCGTCATTGTCGAAAGGATGATTTAAAACAATAAATCCTCCACCTTCAATTCCTAAATCTATTGCTTCCTTTAATGGAATATCTTTTCCCTTAACCCCATAAGGATTAAGTCCCACATTAGGGAGATCTCCAGAATACCCATATATCCCAATTTCCCCCATGTCTGTCCAATATTCAATAGACCTCAAAAGAACTAATTGCTTCCTATCTAATTTTCTAGTTATTATTAAAGATCTTCCATCAGGATTTACCTCAAGATTATATTTTTGTCTGAATCTATTTTTATTTAAGTCATATCCTCCAGAAGCTATTTTGTCAAATCCGAATGAATTGTTGTGATCTGTCAAAGCCCAAATATCAATTCCTTTTTTGAATAAAAGATTTACTACACTATCTAAATCACATTGGGCATCTGGAGAAAAGTTAGAGGTATGGGAATGACATTCAAACATGATTCCTTGTTTTGGTAGTTTCATTAATTCTCTTTTGAAACCGAACATTTCTAATTGATTAAGTCCAAAACGTTTTAATTCTTTGAACATGCTCGGATGCCTTAGAGCTAGGATAAAATTAATTGGCCAAGATGTAAAAAAGTGAATAAAATAATACAGTATTGAATAAGATTCTTTTATTTCTTCTAAACTTTTTAATAAAGAATTCATTTTTCTCTGAGAGAAAAATCTTATTTAAAGATTTAGATGCGAGGACACTAAAGACAAGGTAAATCCCAAAAGATTTAGCATAGGGAGTTTCCTTCGCTTAACCTTTCTTTAAAATTACAAAACAATTTCAAAATTTCCCAGTTCTTTTTTCAATAAATCAAAAACTCTTGGATTAACTTCTAAGTTTTGTTTGTTTTTTCTATCTTGAACAGATTTTGATAATTCTTCCATATTTGAATTTTCTAGCTTATCAGTAATTCTCATTATTCTTCCTTCTTTCACTAAAAAACTTTCACCCTCACTGATAACTAGTTCTGCCATCTTTGGTTTATTATCTTCAGAATATTTTAGTCTCATTCTTGTTTTTTCCATTTCCATCAAATCTTTTCTTTGAGAGAAATCCACTAAATCATTGATAAGTAAAGCTGCAGTTTTTCTTGCTTCATCGATTTTATGAGAATTGGATTTTCCTTTTTTGAATTCAACTCTGGCATCAATTATATTTTTCAATGTTCTCAAAGATTGTTGTGGAAGTTTTCCAGTTTTTACAAGTTCTTTTTCAAATACATTAATCATTTTCTCTTGGGAGTTCTTTCCAAGAGTCTGTTCTAACAAACTAAAAACATCTTTGTAAATTTGTTCCATTGTTCTTTCTTGAGTTTTCTTTTCGATTTGTTCCCTTAGTTCTTTTAATCTTTTCAAATAATCTTCAGTATCGGTTGTTAATTTATCAATTTCTGCACCTTTGATTTCTTTCAATTTTTCGTGTTCATAATCTTTATACAAACCAACTATTTTCTCCAAAATAACTAAATATTTTTTTTCAAGCATTTTTTCCTTATCTACAAATACTTTCTTTATTTCTGCAACTGTTTGTTTTGGAGTTGGAGGAGGCAATCCATAAAGCATTAGCAAAGCTTGACTTGGAGTTATGACCCCCCAATAAATATCATGTATTAAAATATCTAAAAGAGCGGATTTAGCTCTCTTCACAGTTTTATCCCCCATGGACATGAACATATCAATTGCTTCAGGAGATGGTTTTAGCTTTCCCATTTTCAAAAGAGCTTTCCATGGCATGAATGTTCCTCTATCATAAAGGGGGATTCCATCTCTAATAAAAGTGAAAATAACAGGGTTTGCGTCCTTTACACTTTCCCAAAATTCTGTTAAAAGATATACCTGCGGAGAAAGTTTGTTTTTAACTCCTGCCAAAGAAGAAGCTTCTCCAATGTACTGATAAATTATGCCTCTTAATCTTTCTTTCAATTCCAATCTAGGCATTCTCTTTACATCAGTGTCATTAATAACTATAAAAATATCCACATCAGAAGTTTTCACTGCTTCTCCTCTTACTAAACTTCCTGCAACAACATAGGAAACCACGTATTTTTCGAATTTTTGTAAAACTAAAGATTTGTGAATTTCTGCGACTCTTAGGGCTCCAAGAATTCCTTTATCATGCAGAGGATAGGACATTGCAATCGCACCTGCAAGTTCGAATTTAGAGTCAAGACAAAGTTCCCAAATATCTACTGGGGTTTTAATATGGAGCCAAATATTTTGTTTTGTTACATCAATTTGTTTCACAATTTCTTGTCTTATTTTTCCAATCTCTTTTAATTTTTCTTCAGGAATAATAATTTGCAAATGAACTTTTTTACTTATTTTTTCCAAGTCTTCTTTACTCATCCTAGAAGTATCCAATCCTAATTCTTCCTCGTCTATGAAAGCTTTGATTGCCTGAGGAGGGATAACTCCAACAGCCTCGGTGAAAGGGAATTTTTTGACAATCCACCCTTTTAACTTTTCCAAATCTTTCTTTGTTTTTTCCATTTCTTTTTGGATTTGATTTGGCTCAGGAATATTTACAGGAGAATATTTATTCAAATCCATGCCTGGAATTTCTTGATGATTGTCATTTTCCATAGTGAAAAGAGGAATATCAGGGTTTTAAAGGTTTTTGGAAAACAAAACCTTTTTTAACAGAAAAAAATATCCAAATACTAAGGTCCTATAGTCCAACGGCCAAGACGCTTCGTTTACACCGAAGAGACCGAGGTTCGATTCCTCGTAGGACCATACCTTTAAAAACAGATTTCTAATGAATTTTTAATGATTGACCTAGCAGAAATAGCATTCTCGGGATACAAAGGATTCATGTATTCGCAAGGAAATCCTCCAGATCTTGGAACTTTGGCGATTGTAAATGGATCTTTGGAAATTTTTAGATCTGTTCTTTCAAAAGGATTTCCAGTAACAAAGAATTGTTTAAAAACAGGATACTCTCCCAAAGAAGCATTACTTTTTGGATCTTTTGAAACGATCAGATATCTTCCAAAGAATTTAGGTTATGGAATTTTTATGACTTCTGTTGGTTTTGCTGGAGGTTATCTTACAGGAGAATTATTGAATAAATTTAGTTAATACTAAAATTTGATGGAATCATCTTTGGGTTTCCAACCTAGAGGATTTATGAAACTATGGATTCTATTTTTGTTTTTTGAAACTCCATACATTACAAAAAAATTATTGGGAATTGTTTTAGCATCCAAAATTGTTTTAACTAGACTTATGCAATCTTTATCCTTAAACCAAACAATTTTTCCTTCCTTATCCTTTGGTTTTCCAAATCCAGTTGCCCCAAACCTTACACATACCACTTCCAAACCTTTTTTAGAATAATACCTTCCGAGATTCTCCATAAATATTTTGTTTACACCATAAGGACTCGTCGGAACAGTAGTTTTAGCAGAAGTTAGTAATTTTCCTTTAAAATTTCTAAAATTGTCCGCATGAATTGAGCTTGCCATGATCACTCGCGGAATTCTTTTTTTCAAGGCAGCTTTGTATATATTGTAAAACATCAGTGAATTTTCTGGGTCGATAGTTTCACTTTGGAAATTTTCTGTTTTGGAGTTCCAGGCTAAATGTATTATTGCGTCATGTCCAGTAACAATTTTTAATACTTTTTTGTAATCTCTTAAATCATCTTTTGGTAAATCTATCAGAGTCAAATTATAATCTTTTTTTAATTCCTCAACAAGAATTTTTCCAATATTTCCTTTAGCCCCAGTTATTAAAACCTTTTTCATAGAATAGGATAATTTTTAAGATTTAAATAACTTAACTTAAAATGCTGAGGAAGAATAATTTAGGTTTGATTTTGTTTGTATTAGGAATTTTTATTTTAATATCCAAGAATTTTACAATTACAGGAGGAGTGATTAACTCTAATTTTCAGTTCTCTTTTTACTCAATTTTAGGTTTTGTTTTTATCATTGGTTCCTTTATTATTTTTGCTTCGAGACATAGCTTAGATGCAATAATTATTCCAACTGGGTCAAATTATGAAGAAGATATTGAAAGAACTACGAGAGCATATAAAGAACATAAAGGAAATAAAGCTAGTTATTTTGTTATTAGCGGAAGTCTTGGAGACAAAAAGTTATCTGAATCTCAGAGAGCAGATATTTATCGTGAATTAAGAAAACATGGTGTGAAGCCTTCTCAAATGACTATCGAGGGAAAATCTAGAAATACAGTTGAAAATATTGTTAGATCTCTTGAAAAAATAAAAAAGAGGGGTGGGAAAGAAGTGGGTATTGCATCTTATCCAGGACATCTAGATAGGTTTGTAGATATAATCAAAAGAGGGAAAGAAGAAGAGTTAATTGATAAAGAATTTCATGTACACCGATTGGAAACTCGGTCAAGAAAGAATCAAACCCCAAAAGAGAGGTTATATGAAACATTGTCAGGAGTTTTACATAGATATAAATTAAGACATGGTGTTGAGAAAGCAATGAAATCTGAAGACGAACCAATTATAAAATATTTAAAGAAAGCAGGTAATTTTATTTTTAATCCATTTAAAAGATAGTTTTAAAAAATACTTTTCATTTTTACTATTAACTAAAAAAAGAGTGTGCTATGATAAAAAAAATTCTTTCCAAATTGAAGAAGAAAGCTTCTAAATCTGATAAGTCCAAAGTTACGAAAGCTGCTGGGGAAAAAACTAGTAAGAAAGTAGTTGTTTATTCCACACATACTTGCCCTTGGTGTGCTAAGACTAAGGAATTCTTGAAAGCGAACAAAGTTTCTTTTAGTAACAAGTTTGTGGATAGTAGTAAAGCAAACGCAAAAGAAATGATAAAGAAATCAGGACAGCAAAGTGTTCCAGTTACCGTTGTTGGAGACAAAGTAATTGTGGGATTTAGTGAAAACAAATTAAGAAAAGCTTTAGGTCTTTAATAGAAAATGTCTAAAAATAATTATGATTTTATAATCCTAGGCGGAGGTGGTAGTGGATTAGCTGCCGCGATGTATGCTGCTCGGTTAAATTTGAAAACTTTACTTCTTGGAACAACTCATGGAACTGAAGCACCGATCGGAGGAGTTATTACAACCACAAATATAGTTGAGAATTACCCTGGTTTTAAAAAATTAACAGGGCAAGAATTAGCAAAGAAAATTGAAGAACATACAAGAGAGTATGATTTAGTCACAATCAAAGAAGAGAAAGCAGAGAAGGTTAAAAAAACAAAAGGAGGTTTTAATGTAAAAACAAAAAAGGCTGAATATCATGGAAAAACAATTTTATTTGCTACAGGAACTAAATGGAAAAAGTTAGACATTCCTGGAAGTAAGGAACTTGAGAACAAAGGAATTAGTTATTGTGCCATATGTGATGGCCCATTGTTCAAAAATAAAACATTAGCAGTAGTCGGAGGAAGCGATGTTTCAGCTAAAGATGCTTTGCTTCTAACAGAATATGCAAAAAAAGTTTACATAATTTATAGGGGGGACAAGATACATCCAGAACCAACAAATATGACTAGGGTTGAAAAAAATAAAAAAATTGAAATAATTAATAATACAAACTTAACAGAATTTAAGGGAGAGAAAATGGTTAGTAGTATTATGCTTGACAAACCATACAAAGGGAAAAAAGAACTTGAATTAGAGGGTGTATTTATTGCGATTGGACATATTGCACTTTCAGATTTGGCAAAAAAAATAGGAGTCCATACAGATAAGGCGGGAGAAATAAAAATTAATCATATGACTTCTGAAACAAATGTTAAAGGTGTTTTTGCTGCTGGAGATGTAACTGACAAACAATTCAAACAACTAATTACTGGCGTTGCTGATGGATGCACTGCCGCTCATTCTGCATACGAATATATTAACAAAGGTTAAGATTTATAAATCTAACTTGTAAAAGAGTGAGATGACCTCAGAAAGTAATCTTATTCAAGCTCTTAAGGAAAGGATTAAAATATTGGATATTCAAGATGAAAGCAACCTTATGGATTATATTCATGAAGAGATAGGAAATTTAAATACTTTTGGAGATTATGTTATATTTGATGAGACTATTTTGGATTATGAAAATAAAAGATTACTTGTAGTTGAAAGAGCACATAAGCTAACAACAGTTCCTTCGGTTCTTATTCCAGGTTTTCAGATATATAAAATAATTGATTTAAAGATGGCAGATATAAATGGTAAAAATTCAGAAATATCCAGAGTAAAACCAATACCTTCTATGGAGAGATCAGAAGTTGGAAGATTTTTACGTAGAAATGATTATAGGAATTGCAATTTTTATTTCCTTAATAATGAAATTGAACCTGTGAGAAGAGAAAAACCTAAAAATGTAGTTTATGATAACAGTAAACCAAAACCACCCCTATTATAATGGCTGTGATCAAATCATTCAAAACAAAAGAAGAAATAGAAATTCCTGATGGAAGTCCTATAAACTCAGCTTGTAAAAAACTTGGGGTTCCTTTTGGATGTGAAACAGGTATTTGTGGAACGTGTATGATCAATATTGTTGAAGGAGAAAATAATCTTTCTGAATTAACCAATGAAGAAAAAGCTTTGAAAAGGGATAGTAAACATAGATTGGCTTGTCAGTGCAAGATTAATAGTGGTGAAATAACGATAAATTTTTAAATAAGAGATCAAAATAAAGAATATGATAGAAGGAAAAAAAGTGCCGGATGTTGTATTTAAGACTAGAATCAGAGACGAATCTGTCGAAGGTGAAAATCCTTTCAAATGGCAAGATGTTAGTTCTAATGAAGTTTTTAATGGAAAGAGGGTGGCTGTATTCGCATTACCTGGAGCCTTCACACCAACTTGTTCAAGTACACATCTACCTGGATATGAAAAATTCTGTGAAGAAATAAAGGCACAAGGTATTGATGAAGTTTATTGCCTTTCTGTAAATGATGCCTTTGTAATGTTCCAATGGGGAAAGCATCAGGGAGCAGACAAAGTTAAATTGCTTCCAGATGGAAACGGAGAGTTTACAAGAAAAATGGGGATGTTAATTAAGAAAGAAGATTTAGGATTTGGAGATAGAAGCTGGAGATATTCAATGGTTGTAAATGAGGGAGTTATTGAAAAAATATTCATAGAAGAAGGTTTCGGAGACAATTGTCCAACAGATCCTTTTGAAGTTTCTGATGCTGAAACAATGTTGAATTATTTGAAAGAACACTCAAGAGAATAATTCCAAAACCCTTTTTATATTCTCAACCAAATCTAATTTTGTGACATTAACTAGAAATAAGGAACTTTTTAAAAAAACAGAGGAACCTTTTTTATGGGGAGCTTTAGGTCCATTTGTTTATCCTACAACGGACATGTATTTTAGAAAAAATCCAATAGTTAAAAATCCAGATAAAAAAGATTATGCTAGATTGTATTGGAAAGGTAATTCTAGATCTGTAATTTCATTAGGGGCAGGGGTTATCGTTGGGACAATTGGTTTGGTAGAACTAGTTGTTTCTGAATTAGAGCATATGGCATCCGAAAGTGATCATACTAGATTATTAATCTCTGGAGGAATCTTTCTTGGAACAAATTTAATATCTGGAACCTATGAAATAAAGAAAAAATATTTTTAACCAAAACTTATATAATCTCTTTCTTTAATATCAAAAATATGACATTAAATTTTGAACTTCCTAAACTTGTAAAAGAATTGAAGGAAATAAAACCAACTAAGGTTTTAGTGCAACTTCCAGAAGGTGTTAAGCAAAATGCAACTGAAATTGCAAAGGTTATTGAAGAGCTTGGAATTGAAGTTATTTTCTCTGGTGAAACTGCTTGGGGAGGATGTGCAATCGCAGTTCAAGAAGCAGAAGCCTTAGATGTTGATTTAATTGTTCATTTTGGGCATGCAAAGTTCGTTGATTCTTATTTTCCAATTTTATACATTGAAATTAAAGATGAACTAAATCTAAATCCTCTTTTGAAAAAATCTTTGAAGGAATTAAAAAAATTCAAAAAGATTGGATTAAGCTATTCAATACAACATAGACATGATATTGAAGAAATAAAAAAATTCTTTGAGAAAAATGGTAAGGAAGTTGTTCTTTCGAAAAAATTGGGTTTGGTGGCTTATGAGGGACATATTGTCGGCTGTCAATATGCAGGTTTGAGAACTATACAAAATGAAGTTGATGCCTTTGTTATTCTTGGGAATCAATTTCATTCTATGGGGGCTACATTGGCCGTTGAAAAACCAGTTGTTCTTTTGGATGTTTACAATGATGATGTAAGAAATATGAAAGGATTAAGAGATAAAATCTTGAAGCAAAGGATGATTTCTATTGAAAAGTTAAAAGATGCTAAAAATGTTGGAATTATTATTGAAATAAAACCTGGACAAAAATTTGGAACTCCAGAATATTTATTGAATAAATTAAAAGAAGCTGGGAAAGAAGTTGTTGTTATTACTATGAATGAAATTACTCCCGATAAGCTTATGAATTTTTATTACATTGATGCATTTATAGAATTGGCTTGTCCGAGGATTGCGATAGATGATTTTGCAAAATATCCAAAACCAATTGTTACATTCAAAGAAGCATTGGTGGCTCTTGGGGAGAAATCTTGGGATGATATTTTGAAAAAGGGGGTTGTTTAGTTAATTATGAAAGAAAAAGTCAAAGCATTTTTAGGGGCATTGTTTATCATATTCCTATTTATTTTGGTTTCCCAGCTTGTTAAAAGAAATCATGAATTTGTTTATGGAATTATTGGGGATGGTTTTTCTGGGATTTTAATTTATCTTCTGATAATTGTTGTTGCAATTGTTATAGCCCCCATAAGTATGATGCCTTTTGTACCTATTGCTTCAAATATGTGGGGTTGGTACTACGCTGCATTAATTCATATTGTTGGATGGAGTTTAGGATCTTTCATAGTCTTTTTTCTTTCAAGAAAATATGGTGTTCCTTTAATCAAGAAATTTGTTTCTTTGGAAAAAATAAATGAAATTGAAAAGAAAATTCCTAAAGGGGAAGTTTTTTTGGGAATTGTTGTTTTAAGAATGATTACTCCTGTAGATGTTCTAAGCTATGCTTTAAGCTTGTTTACAAAAATTGGTTTCAGAACTTACGCTTTAGCAACAATCATTGGAATAATTCCTTTTGCGTTTGCTTTTTCATATTTGGGAACTGTTCCAATTTATTATCAAATTGCTGGATTTATTTTAATTGGTTTGATAATAACTTTGATAGTTGAATTTTATAAAAAAAGACAAAATTGAAAGGTTTATAAAATAATTTTTAGATTAATTTCTTATGAATCTTGTTGACTCTGAAAGAAGAAAATTGTTAAAAATAATGGCTGGAGCAGCTGCGTCTCAATTTTATATTCCTAATCTTTATGGTCATAACCGCAAGGATAAATTAATTAGAAAATTTGGATTGACACACAAAGTCGATAAAAATCTTGAAATTGTAAAGAGGCTTTCTCCAGAAAATTTTCATTTACTCTATAGGGGGATTGGATTCAAAAAATTAAGAAGATTAGTGGAAAATAGAAAATGTTCTTGGTACCCTAGGGGATATGGGAGAATTAAAAATATGAAAAATCTTTTGGATTTAATAAATAGTTATTCAAATGAACATAATCTTAGTTCATATAGAATCTTTTCACATATTTTTGTAGAAAGTGGTGGATATAACAACTTGAATTGTGAAGTTGGTGGAGGAGTAATGCATTTAAGAGATCATCATTGGGATGGGATAAATCCACTCAACGAAAGACAAAATATTCAAAGGGGTGTTGAGTATATTAGCAGACTAAATGAAGAATTCCAAAACGAAGATTTGGCTTCATTGTCGTTTAATATTGGTGAGAGTAGAGTTAGAAAATATTTTTCTAAAGTCAAAAATTATTTTGAAAACAAAAAAATTAGAAGGGGACCCAAATATGAAGAAATTATTTGGTCTATGGAAAGAAGCTCCCCATACTTGGCAAGTTTAGGAAAAAATTATATGGGTTTGATCAATAAATCATGGAACTTTGTCAAAAAAAGAAATTTGTTTTTTCATGATTCTAAAAATAACCTTGTAAAATATACTGGGCCAGAAAAATTTTTAAAATAATTTGAAAATTGGTATTAATTTTTATCAAAAGCAACTTTGTTAATATCTTTCATCAACATCTCAAAAGTCTCATCGTCCATTCCGTGGATTTTTATTCCGTTCTCCAAAGTATCGAAACTAGAAAAAGCACAACCTACGCAATGTAGTCCATAGCTAATCAAAATTGGAGCGGTTTCAGGATGCCTTTCTAATAATTCGCTTACTAAGATTTCTTTAGTGATTAATTGTTGCATTTTAGAAGTTATCTTGATAATGAGGCTGGGATTTCCTCTAAAGATCTAGTTGAAGGGATTTGGTTTCTCGCATTTTCTCTTTCAAATAATACATCTGAGAATTCTTCTACCCATCTTGGAGGGAGACCATACATAGCTAAAAAATTTCCAATAGGACCTAGATTGTCTCTGTAGTTCATTATACAATCATACAAATCTCCATCTTCAAATTTTTCTACTTGCCTTCGGTATCCTGCATTTGTAAAGCAAAATTTTGGTTGTATCATTTTGATAAGAAATTTTTGTTCTTTTAAAGTTTATGATTGCATTGCGCCTTGATAATACTCATTAACTTTTTCCCAGTTTATCACGTTTATGAAAGCGTCAACATATTCTGGTCGTTTATTTTGGTATTTCAGATAATAAGCGTGTTCCCAAACATCAACCACTAGTAAAGGAATTTTTCCAGAAGTTATAGGGCATTCTTGATCATGTGTTTGCATAATTTCCAGTTTTCTACTTGAAGGATCCAAAACGAGCCAAGCCCATCCACTTCCAAATTGTGTAATCGCTGCTTGTTTGAATTGCTCTACAAAATCATTGTAGTTTCCAAAATCGCGGTTTATTGCTTCTATGATTTCTCCAGATGGCTGAACCTCTCTTTTCAAAATAGTCCAAAAGAAAGAATGGTTATAATGTCCTCCTCCGTGGTTTTTTATTGCAGTTCTAATTTGTTCTGAAATTGAATCTAAATTTTTTAATAGTTCTTCTACAGGTTTATCTTGTAATTCTTCATGTCCTGCGATAGCTTGATTTAATTTATCCACATAAGTTTGATGATGTTTGTCATGATGGATGGCCATAGTCTCATTATCTATATAAGGTTCTAAAGAATCATAAGAATATTCCAAAGGGGGTAGTTCATGTGCCATTATAAAGACAACCAAGGT
>CAZJDG010000003.1:26542-33250 GCA_964544725.1 Candidatus Woesearchaeota archaeon
GTTTTCTTTATCAAACTTTCCTTTTAGAAAGTCAAGTTCCTTGATTATGTTAATAATGGTGAATGTTTTTTAAAAAGCTTATGGTGGGTTTTCAGTAGGAGTAGTGATTTGGAATAGGAATTTATTTATAGTGCAGTATTTGTGGGAAATTATGAGAAATGAAGGAAATGTATGGATTTGGGTTTGGATAATTATACTATTCATAATTATTCCAACAATAATTATGAATAGTATAACAAGAAATAGCATGCTACGTGATTCTCTATATGATATAACTGGAGAGGTAATTAGTGATAATTATCATGAAAAGGAAAAACAATATGAACAGGAAATGTATGAAGAAACGTTGAGAGAACAACAATATGAAGACTATTATCAACAAGAATTAGAAGAAGAATTACAAAGAGAAATATATGAAGATGAATTAAGAAGACAACTATATGAAGAAGAGTTAAGAGAACAAGAAAGAAGAGATCAATACACAGAAAAGTTAAGAAGACAACAATATGAAGATTATTATCAAGAAGAATATCAATCTACAACACAAACAACAACACTAACTGTTTCAACTGTAATTGATGGAGATACAATTAAATTATCAACTGGAGAAACTGTAAGACTAATTGGAATTAATGCCCCTGAAGTAGGACAACCTTGCTCATCAGAAGCAACAAATAAATTAAAAGAATTTGTTCTTGGAAAACAAGTAACTTTAGAAAAAGATATTGATGATAAAGATCAATATGGTAGATTATTAAGGTACGTTTATGTTAGTAACGGAATATTTGTAAATTCAGGAATGGTTTGGCTAGGGTTTGCTCATAAATATGAGTATGGTTCAAATACAAAGTATTCTTCCCTATTTGAACAAGCAGAAAATGGGGCTAAAGAAAATGGAGGTTGTTTATGGAAATCTGAAGAGATGGATTATATCCAAGACCAATGTTTTGTTATAACAAATTTCCGTTTCAACGCTGCTGGAAACGATAATTATAATTTAAATGATGAATATGTTACACTAAAAAACACATGTGATTATTATGTTGATATAAACGGTTGGACAATTAAAGACGAAACTGCTTCACATATTTATTACTTTCCAGATTTTATTATTAATAGTGGAAATTCATTTACATTATATACAGGAATAGGAACAAATACAAATTCAAGATTGTATTGGGGAAGACAAGAAGAAAATTATGCTGCAATTTGGAATAATAATGGGGATACTTTATTTTTACGAGATAATCAAGGAAATTTGGTTTTAAGTAAAAGTTATTCCGGATATTGATTTTTAAAAAATGAACCTTAAATTTAATCCAAAAGATTGGGAAGAAATTAATAAATATTTAAAAGAATGGGATGAATGGAGAAAAAAGAAAAAGGTTGGAAACCCTGATCATACAAGTGATGCAATTTATTTAGTTCCTTTTACTATTGCATTAATAAAATCTTCAGATAATCTTAAAATATTAACTTGGATTTTGATTATATTAACAATAATTCTTATATTTACAACATTTAGATAAAAGTTATAAAATCTTTTCTATTAATAATTTCAAGCCCCGATGGCACAATGGTACTGCATCCGCCTCGAAAGCGGAGCCTTTTAGGCATTCAGGTTCGATTCCTGGTCGGGGCGTTTTCATAAGTTTTATAAACAAAAAATCTCATATTAATAAATGTTAAAAGTGGTTGATAGATTTGCAAGAAAAAATAAAGATTATTTGTACTTTGCATTTAGAGTTGTAGTAGGTTTAATGTTCTTTCAACATGGTGCTCAAAAACTATTCGGAATGTTTGGGGGCAATCAAGTTGAATTAATTAGTTTAATGGGTCTTGCAGGAACTATTGAATTTTTCGGAGGAGCACTAATTGCAGTAGGATTATTCACTCAAATTGCTTCACTAATTGGAATTTTTGATATGATCTTTGCATACTTTATGGCACATTTGTCTAGAGGATTGATCCCAATACAAAATGGTGGAGAATTAGCATTAATGTTCTTAGTATCTTTCTTAGTTCTTTTAGTTCATGGAACAGGGAAGTGGGGATTGGATCACTATTTTAAAAAATAGTTAATTAATATCATGAATTTGAAGAATATGTTTTCGACGTTGAGAGAGGTCTTTAGTAATTGGAAATATGCATTATTAGCTGTTTTTATTTTTCTTGTTTTTTATTTGTTTAATGTTTTTGTTCAAAATTTTTCTTCAATTATTTCATATTATAGTATGGATGGACTTTCTATAGGCACCAATTTTTTCGTAGCTCTTGTTTTAGGATTTGGGCAAACCATGGGATTCACATCTTTTCTTAGTTTGGTCTTTATTGGGATTTTATTTGGAGTTTTATTTAGCTTGATTCTTTACAGAACAAAAATGGTTAGTGCCATTTCAAAAGAACTAGGTTTCTTTGGAAGTGTAGGTATCTTCCTTGGAGTTTTAGTTCCAGGATGTGCCGCTTGTGGAATTGGTTTGCTTTCATTATTTGGATTTGGAGCAGTTACAATAGCCTTTTTACCTTTTGATGGTTTAGAAATATCTTGGTTGGCAATAGGAATTTTAGGATTTTCAATTTTTAAGATATCCAAAGATATAAAAAAGGGAATTGTTTGTGAAATTAAATAACACTCATCAATAGATGATAATTAAATAAATAAGGAAAAATGGCTGAAGAAGGAACAATCACGATAAAGAAAGATGATTTGTGGAAATATTCTACATTCGCTCTAGTGGCAGTGTTAGTTATTGGGAGTTTTTTTGTTTTTACTGGTAATGGAAGTCCGAGTGGTAACGTTGTTAATAATGGTGGAGACAATCAACCAACTGTTGTAAAGGCAAGTGTAGATGACGATGCTATTCTTGGAGATAAAGATGCACCTGTGACAATTATTGAGTTCTCTGACTACCAATGTCCTTTCTGTGGAAGATTCTGGTCTGAGACCCTTCCATTGATAAAAGAACAATATATTGACACTGGCAAAGTTAGATTTGTTTACAGAGACTTCCCATTATCAAGCATTCATCCAATGGCACAACCAGCAGCAGAAGCTACTGAATGTGTAAGAGACAAAGGTGGAGACGATGCTTTCTGGGAAATGCACGATCTAATTTTTGCAAATCAGCAAGCTTTAAGTGTAGATAATTTGGAATCTTGGGCTCAAGATATTGGATATGATATTAGTTCATGCTTGAGTTCTGGAGAGTTCAGAAGTGAAGTGTTAAAAGATACTGCTGACGCACAATCTGCAGGTGGTAGAGGAACACCTTACTTTGTGGTTAATGGGAATGCCGTAAGTGGTGCACAACCATTTAGCGTATTCCAGCAAATTATTGAAGCAGAGCTTGCGTAATTTTATTTTTTATTTTTTATTATTTTTCTTAATTTTGTAGTTATACTAAAACTACTAGAAAGATAGCAATGCTTAATGTAGAGCTTAGAATGCAATATTCACACCATTTTCTTAAAATAAATAATTGCACAAATGCGAGATAAGTTCCCATTAATGCAGCGCCTCCACTTATAATAAGTTTTCCAAGATATAAATAATTAAAACTGTTTAAAGAAGGATAGATTAAAAGAATAATTGAAGCAATAAATATTGAGGAATAATACAGCATTCCTAATATTGTGTTGTCGATTCCAAAAGTCTTACCATATTTACTTTTAATAACGTCGTTACAACCCCCATCGCCAATTAAACAAACTAGTTTTTTATTTTGTTTTAAGGCTTTATTCCAAATGTAGTATGAAATTCCAAAACCAAAAGCAGACAAAATTATCAAAAATACCTCTTCCATTCTTGATTAAAGCAAATTAGTATAAAAGGTTTTAGTTCAGCCTTCCTTGACATAGTGTGAATGTTTTGTCTGGTTTGATAAGTTCAATAAAATGTCTATAATGAGATATTATCAATATACAATTATCTTCTGATTTAAAATCATTTATTCCCTGAGCAATTATCTTTAGAGACTCTTCATCGAGTCCAGAATCAGTTTCATCAAGTATTATTAACTTAGGATTCAAGACTAGCATTTGTAAAATTTCCATTTTCTTTTTTTCACCTCCTGAAAAACCTTCATTAATGTATCTTGACAAAAATTCATGATTTATTTTTAACTTATCAATTTTTTCAATTAATAACTTCTGAAATTCTAAAACAGATAATCTGTTTTCATGTATTGAATTATAAGCTGCCCGTAAGAAATTTGAGATAGTTACTCCTTTGATTTCTACTGGATATTGAAATGACATAAATAATCCCAATTTTGCCCTCTCATCTGTAGGCATGTTCAAAATATCCTTACCTTCAAATAAGATTTTTCCTGAGTTTTTATATTTGGGACTTCCCATAAGTGCATTTGCTAAAGTGCTTTTTCCCCCACCATTTGGACCTTGAATAACATAAACTTTTCCTTTTTCTAATTTTAAATTTATCCCTTTAACAATTTCTTTATCTTCTATTTTAATATGTATATTTTGTATTTCTAAAAAAGTCATCTTAAATTCTCCTTAAGTTTTCTAAAGGCAAAAGAACACATTTCATCCTTGAGGGATTTATTTTAATTTTTAATAATTTTAAAATATCTTCTTTGGATAATTTTTTTGCTTCTTCTAAATCCATTCCTTTAATTTTATCTGTTAAAAGAGAAGAAGAAACTAAACTCATAACACAACCACTTCCATTAAATTTTACATCTTGTATTTTTCCGTCTTCTACTGATAGTTGCAAGGTGATTTCATCTCCACAGGAGGAATTCATTTCTGTATGATTATGTGTTGGATTTTCTAATTCCCCATAATTTCTAGGACTTTTGTAAAGTTCCATTATATGTTCCTTGTAAATTTCGTCCGAAAAAGTCTCATTCATTTTAAATCTTAAAATTTTTCTTGCAAAAAAATCCTATTAAGCCATTGATCAAATTTAGTTAATTGGATATATTTTTTAGCTGCATTTGACTTGGTAATATTATCTATATAAAGACTCTTAATCTGATCTTTAGTTATTCCGAATAAATTCAACCATGAAGCAACCCCCATACCTGTTTTAACAAATATAAGAGGAATAGGTACGCAAGGGAAACCTTTTTTGTTATAAATTTTTTTCGCAAATTGAAATATAGTCATAACATCTGGGCCACCGACTTCTAATCTTTTTTCTTTTATCTTTCCTTCAACAGCAAAAGAAAACAGTTTAGCTATATCTTGTCTATAGATTGGCTGTATTTTTGCTGGGATATTTGGAAACCCAAGAGTAAAAGCAGTCTTTCTAGCCATTCTAACAAATTCATTTTCTTTATCATATATTATTGATGGACAAAAAATACTTGATTTCATACTTGATTTCATAACAAGCTCCTCACCTAATCCTTTTGTTCTAGAAAATTCAATAGTTGATTTTTTATTGGCCCCAAGTATGCTCATATGTACAAGTCTTTTTGTCTCGAATTCTTTACATACTCTTAAAATATTTTTAACCCCCCCACATGAGCTTCATAATACGTGGTTCCTGTTGGTTTTCTTAAAGGAGAGAGTCCAATAAGATTGATAACACAATCCATATCTTTAATTGCTTTTTTCAAATCTGATATAGAATTAATATTTCCTTGAAAATGATTTTTTCTTCCAGGATGTCTATCAAATGTAAAAATCAAATGTTTTTTTAACTTGTTGCAAATTGCTTTGCCTACAAATCCTCTCCCACCAAAAATAAGCACGCGTAACTTTTTGTTTTGTTTTAGTATAGGCATTTTAAATTTATTTTTTTAATTGATCTCCCATAAACTGAATTTCCGTAATTATGGTAAATTGATTCACTTCCAAATTTTTTTCCCTTATATTTTACTTCTAATTTCTCTTTTGATCCCAAAACAACTAGTTTAACTTCTTCAAAATCTTTAAGTTTTCCGCTTAAACTTCCAATCCTTTCTAAAAACCATTTTCTTTTATCTTTGTAAAATTTAGAAAGGTCATCTTCTTTAACATACTTAATTTCTCCGCTTTTTAAGTTCATTTCAAATTTATTTTTGATCCAAACATGATTTAGGGGGTTTTGGTATCCATAGTAATCTAAAAAATCATTAATTATGCCTTGGATTTGACTTATTCTCATTTTCCAAATTTTTCCTTTACTTTTTTAATTCCTTCAACTAATTTTTCAACATCTTCAAAAGTATTGTAAATGTAAAAACTCGCTCTTACAGTTCCAGAAACTCCTAAGCGTTTCATTAAAGGTATTGTACAATGTGTTCCAGCCCTCACAGCAATATTATAATCATTTAGTATGGAAGCTACATCATGAGGATGTATTCCTTCTAGGTTAAAAGACAATATTCCAGAATAATTTTTATCATTGAAATAAATTTTAATACCCTCTATTTCTTTTATTTTATCTGTAGCGTACTTCAATAATTCTTTTTCCCAAACGCTTATATTTTCTATTCCAATTTTATTCAAATAATTTATTGCTTCCCCTAATACAATTGCCCCAGAGACATTAAGAGTTCCTGCTTCAAATTTTTCAGGAATCTCTGCGAATTCAGATTCTTCTAAGTGAACGCTTTTAATCATTCCTCCTCCGAAAGTAAAAGGAGTTAATCTCTCAAGTAATTCTTGTTTCCCATATAAAACTCCTATTCCAAAAGGCGCGAGCATCTTATGCCCTGAAAATGCTAGAAAATCGCAATCTAATTTTTTAACATCTAA
>CAZJDG010000003.1:33260-50616 GCA_964544725.1 Candidatus Woesearchaeota archaeon
GTGGCACGCTTTGAGCAGAATCAATAACTGTCAATGCTCCTTCTTTTCTCGCAGTTTTAATTATCTCTTCAATTGGATTTACAACTCCTAAAGAATTTGAAACATGGGAAATTGAAACAATTGCAGTTTTGTTTGTTATTTTTTGTTTTGCGTCCTCTAAATCAAGTGTGAAATCATCTTTCATTGAAATGAATTTTAATTTCATATCTTTTCTTTTTGCTAGTTGTTGCCAAGGAATCAAATTTGAATGGTGCTCAAGTTCAGTTAAAACAATTTCATTTTTCCCTTTTGGGATAATTGAGTCAAGAGTATAAGAAAGAAAATTTAAGGAATCTGTTGTACCCTTTGTAAATATAATCTCTTTCTCATTTGCATTAATAAATTCTGCAACTATTTTTCTTGCTTTTTCATATTCTTCCGTTGCTTTTTCGCTTAAATTATAAACTCCCCTATGAATGTTCGCATTTACTTCTTCATAAAACCATTTTATTTTCTCGATCACTCGTTTTGGTTTTTGAGTTGTTGCAGCGCTGTCTAAGTAAACTAATCCCTTATGATTTTTGAAAATAGGGAAATCTTCTTTCAATTGTTTTGCTTTTTCGTTATTTAATTTCATTTTTATTTATATAAATTTTAAAACACAACTTAAAAGCTTTAGTGAACAGATCAGGTTTATTCACTATCAAATCTTTAATTTCATTAATACTGAAAAATTTTATAGAATCTAATTCATCTTTTTGGATTTTGAAGGGACCATCATGAATCCCTTCAAACAGAGAAAGAAAATGTCTGATATTAAATTTTCCTTGACTAAATTCTTCCAAAATATCTTTATCAATTAACTTTATATCACTTTTAATCCCTAGTTCTTCTCCTAATTCCCTATTTGCAGAATATTTAATATCCTCCCCATAACTAACATGTCCTGAAGATGAACAATCATATTTTCCTGGAAAAAAAGTCATATTTGAAGATCTTTTCTGTAATAACAATTCTCCTTTGCTACTAAAAATAAAAATTCCAACAGACCTATGCAACAAACCATTATCATGACATTTCTTTATCGATTTCTTCCCAGTAAATTTCTTGTTTTCATCTAATGTTTTGGTTAATTCTAATTTCATTTTAAACTATAGAATTTTCTATTTCTAATTCAATTAATTTATTTAATTCTACTGCATACTCTAAAGGCAATTCTTTCAATAATGGTTCCATGAATCCTAAGACCACCATTTTTGTGGCTTCTTTCTCAGATAATCCTCTTGACATAAGGTAGAATAGTTGTTCCTCTCCAATTTTTCCGACCGATGCTTCATGTGATGCCTCAACTTGATTTTCGGAAACTATCATCGAAGGAATTGTAATTGCTTTACTTTCATTATCTAACATTAAACCCTCGCATTTTACATTAGTTATAGAATCAGTGCAACCTTTCTTAATATCCACTAAACCCCTATAGGTAGTTATTCCTCCTTCTTTGCTTACACTTTTACTGATTATTGAAGAACTTGTTTTTGGAGCCAAATGATAAACTTTACACCCCGTATCTTGATTCTGTCCTTTAGAAGCAAAAGCGATTCCAATGTAGTCTGACTTTGAATTTTCACCAATTAAAACACTACAAGGATACAACATTGTAACTTTGCTTCCCATGTTTCCATTAACCCATTCTACTAACGCGTTCTCATGTACCAATGCCCTTTTAGTATTCAAATTATATGTATTTTTGCTCCAATTTTCTATGCTACTATAACGGACCTTTGAATTTTTTAAAACATGAATTTCAACACAGCCCGCATGCAAACTATTTTCAGTGTAAAGTGGTGCTGAGCATCCTTCAATGTAATGAAGATCCGAGCCTTCATCTGCAATAATTAATGTGTGTTCAAATTGGCCCCCTCTTTCAGAGTTCATACGGAAATATGCTTGAAGGGGTAGTTCTACTTTGACTCCTTTGGGAACATAAATGAAAGATCCCCCGCTCCAAACAGCTGCATGTAATGCTACAAATTTGTGTAAATTAGGAGAAATGCAAGAACTCATGAAATATTTTTTAACTAACTCAGGATGTTGCTTTACTGCTTCATCCATATCTAGAAAGACAACTCCTTTTTCTTTTAGATCTTCTTTCAAGTTATGATAAATAACCTCTGATTCGTATTGTGCTCCAACACCCGCTAAAGATTTATGCTCTGCTTCAGGAATCCCCAATTTTTCATAGGTTTCCCTTATGTCTTTTGGAACGTCTTCCCATCTCTTTGAATTCTTTTCTGCATTTGGTTTCATATAAAAATGAATTTTTTCTAAATCTAGTTCAGATAAATCTGGGCCATAATCTGGCATTTGAAGTTCGTTGAACAATTTCAATCCTTCAAGACGTTTTTCAAGCATCCATTCTGGTTCTTCCTTATCTTGAGAGATCTGTCTAACTAAATCCTCATTCAAGCCAAAAAGAGACTTAAATTTCAAATCTTCTGGATTATGTGAGTCAAACAACTCCCTGTTAAGGTTTAATATCTGTTTATCCATAAAAATTAAGAATTGTCGGTTCTTTTAAAGGTTATCCTATGGAAATTAATAACATTTATAACATCTTTTTCTTTTTTATTATGAGAGGTAAAAATGAAACTTTTTATTGATAGTGCTGACATTGATGAAATAAAAGAGGTCTTAAGTTATGGTATTCTTGATGGAGTTACAACAAATCCTAGTTTGATTAAGAAAGCCGTTGAGAAACGTAAAAATCTTAACATGGAATCTTACATCAAAGAGATTCTTAGAGTTTGTAAGGGTAAGCCTGTCAGTTTAGAAGTTGTCGGAACTTATTATGATGAGATGGTTGATGAAGGTTTGACTATTTATAACAAGTTTAATAGGGTTGCAAAAAACGTTTACATAAAAATTCCAGTGAACCCTTGTCTAGATCATGAATGTTCCTCAAGTTCTGATGGAATCAAGGCAATAAGATTTCTTTCAAAAAATAGAATTCCTGTTAACTGTACTCTTATTTTTACTCCTGAACAAGCCCTATTAGCTTCAAAGGCCGGTGCGAAATTTGTTAGTCCTTTTACTGGAAGAGAAGATGATTACATAAGAGAACTAAACCGAGTTAAATTCAAGAAAGAGGATTATTTTCCAAAGGAAGGATACAAAAAAGGGAAAAGAATTCTTACGGATAATGGGATAATTTCGGGGGTCCATTTAATTAGAGGTTGTGTGGACATAATTAGGAAATCAAAATTAGACACAGAGGTTCTTGCTGCGAGCATAAGAAGTGTTAGGCAATTTAGAGAAGTGGGGGAAGTTGGCGCAGATATTGCTACGGTTCCTTTTCAAGTAATTAAAAAATTACTTAACCATAAAAAAACTATGGAAGGGATGAAAAAATTTACAGAGGATGTTGTCCCTGAGTATGTTGAGGTATTGAAATCTGGGAAATAATTTTATTAACTAATCATTAACGAGCCCAGCAGAATCGATTTTTCCTTTTCCATCAGTTTGAATCATAAGAGTATATGTTCCAGGGTTGATTTTCCATCTTTTATCAGAACTAAACATTCCTGGGCTTTCTCTTATGGCTGCATTTATGGAAGAAATATTTCTAGAGTTAAGAGTTTTCTCTAAATATTTGTCCCCACATTTACACCTAAAGAAATCCTATCAGTATGTCCATAAGGGGAAATATGTGTTACTGAGACCCTATTCCCTTTAATTTTTTTAAGATTGTCCAAATATTTGTCCATATCTGAAGGATTTACAAAATTAGCGCCTTCAAACATAAAGTTTCGGTTATCGTATCCATTTAATGGAAGAACATTTAAATCAGCGATGCTCACAAAAACATTATCTTCCAAAGGCACAAGTCTAGAATGTTTTTTAGCAATAGTTTTAACATCTTGAAGATTATCATTACTTCCAGACAAGATATAAACTGGTACTCTTGACTTTGTGAATTCATTTAATACTCCTTTTGTAGAATTAAAGTCCGTTTTAAAATTGGTTCTCCCATGTATGCCTCTTTGACTGTAATCCCCCATTAAAAGAATCGCATCTGCACCATTTTTTTCGCAGACTTGTAAAATCTTTTCAGCTTTTTTGTATAATCTTTGGATTTTGGTAAACATCTGTGTTTCTCTGGCTGTTTACGGAAGAATTAAAGACAAACCAAAATTACTGCTAAGATGTTTGCTATGCTTCTGTATCGGATTCAGATAAGCTATTGGGATGATTGTGGATGATCAGCTATAACTTTCTTGATAAAAATATGGTAAATCCAGATCACGAATAGCAAATTCAATTCGCGGCAATGCTTGGTTCGCTGATGGGACGCCTACTAATAGTGAATTTCGTGCCCCATTAGTTCCAGTACTTGAAGCCAAGACCGTAAATTTTTCATCTTTCAGTGCCTTTTCTAATGCTTTTGCTTTTAGAGGATTTATTTTTCCCCTGTTCTCTTCTGAAGAAGCATCTAATCGAAATTGGTGATAAATCATAAAGAAAGATTAGATAAGGGATATTTAAGGATTTATATTCTTTTCAATTTACTTTCCTATCTACTGATTTTGCGATTTCCTTAATTTTATAAATACTAATTCTTTTTACTATTTATAAAAAAGTGTGAGAAAATGAAAAAAGAGGAAAAAGATAAACTATTATTGAAAAGAGATGATTTCAAGCCTTCATTTAAAGGATGGGATGTAAAAGGAGTTTTGAATCCTGCTGCAATTAGATTACCTAATAAAAAAATTGTATTAATGGTTAGAATAGCCGAATCTTCAGATGGAAAGCATAAAGGATTAAAAACCTGCCCAGTAATTTCAAGCGAAGAGGATTACAAGAAACATTATCAAGAAATTAACAAAGGTAATGTCTTTAAGATGGGGGGGAATGTCGTCCATATAGAAAACGGGGTTTGTAAACTTTCGACAATTTCACATTTCAGGAAAGTTCTGTTGAGCGAAGATGGTTTTAACATTGAAAAGATATTCCAAACTCCTGCTTTCATAGGCACTAAAGAGGGTGGAGCTTATGGAGTTGAAGACCCAAGAATCACAAAAATTAGTGAAGAATATATTATGACTTATGTGAGTATCGCAGACAAAGAAGGAGTTTGTACTTCTCTGGCAATTTCTAAAGACCTTAGGAAATGGAAACGTGAAGGAATTATTTTCCGAGAACAAAATAAAGATGCTTTTTTGTTTCCTGAAAAAATAAATGGGGAATATGTTGCTCTTCATAGGCCTGAAGGATTCTTTGAATTTTCAAAACCAAGTATTTGGATTTCACATTCTAAAGACATGATTTATTGGGGAAAAGAGAAATCAATTATGCAACCTAGAGAAAATTCGTGGGAACAAAATAGAATAGGTGGTGGTGCTCCGCCAATAAAAACTAAGAAAGGTTGGTTAATAATCTATCATGGAGTCAAAAATGTGGAAGATAGTGGAGTTTATTCTGCTGGGGCTGCTTTATTAGATTTAAAAGACCCTTCAAAAATTCTTGCCAGATCTCCAAAAAATAGACCTTTGATAAAACCAACAAAAAAGTATGAAAAAGAAGGATTCATTAATAATGTGGTATTTCCAACTGGAGCAGTTCCGACTCTTGATGGAAAATATCTTCTTATTTTTTCAGGAGGAGGAGATAAAGTAGTCGGTGTAAAAAAAATAAGTTTCAAAGATATTTTTAAAAATATGAAAAAGGTAAAAAAATGAAGGTAATTGTTCTCAAGAGCAAAAAACAAGTTTCTGTAGAAGCTGTAAAAATTGTTTCTAATTTAGTTAAGAAAAAACCTGATGTGGTTCTGGGATTAGCTACTGGAAAAACCATGCTTCCATTTTACAAAATCTTAACAAAACAAAATTTAGATTTTTCAAAAATTAAAACTTTTAACCTAGACGAATACTTAGGATTAAAAAAAACTAACAAAAAAAGTTTTCATTATTTTATGAATAAATATTTTTTTAATAAAATAAATATTTCTAAGAAAAACATTCATTTTCCAACTTCAAATTTCAAAAAATATGAAAAGGAGATTAAGAAATCTAAAATTGATCTTCAGATATTGGGAATTGGGGAAAATGGACATATTGGATTTAATGAACCTGGTTCTTCATCAAAAAGCATTACTAGGAAGGTTAAACTTGCAAAAAGCACCACAATAGTCAACAAACTTTTTGGTAAATCACCAAAACAGGCTTTTACAGTTGGTGTTAAAACTATTTTTAATTCAAGAAAGATTATTTTATTGGCTTTTGGGAGTGAAAAAGCTGATGCAATTTCAAAAGCTATCGACGGAAAATTAAGTGAAGAAATTCCTGCAAGTATTTTAAGAAAACATAAAGATGTCACATTTATTTTGGATAAGAAAGCCGCAAGCAAACTAAAGAACAAGAAAACTTAAATAGATTTTTTCTGATTCAGTTTAATGAAAAAAGCTTTGGTGATTGTAGCACATCCCGATGATGAAACCATTTGGATGGGGGGAACTATTTTAAAGAATAATGATTGGGATTGGACAATTATTTCACTTTGTAGGGAAGGTGATTTAGATAGGATGCCAAAATTCAAAAGAGTTTGTGATTTTTATAATGCTAAAGGAATTATCTCTGATTTAGATGATGAAAAACATGACCCCTTAAACATTGAAGAAGTTGCTAAAAAAATAAAATCACTTCTCTCAGAAAAAAAATATGATTATATTTTTACTCATGGAGAAAATGGAGAATCTGGACACATAAGGCACAAAGAAACTCATGAAGCTGTAAAAAAATTGGTCGAGGATAAAGAACTTGAATGTCAAAAATTATTATTCTTTTCATATATCATTGGCAATGAGATCCCCCCTGTAAACCCTGGATTAAAGATTGTCATTCCAAATCCTAATGCTTCTGAAAGTATTGCTTTGAGTGAAGAAATTCTTAAAAAGAAAAAACGTCTTGTAAGAGATATGTATGGATATCCTGAATTTGGTTTTGAAGTGATGTGTTGTAATAAAACAGAGGCCTTTACATTAAAATGAAGATATTAGTTTTGTATCCTTATCCACTTGAAGGGGATGGGCAGAGTTTGCAAGGGCATTACTTAGTTAAGGGACTTAGAGAATTGGGAGTTGAAGTTGTGTCTTGTAATAGAGATGATAATCTTCAAAAAATGTGGGCATATAAATCTTTTAAGCCAGATGTAGTGATTGGAGTAGGGTATTGGGGAAATACTCCTGAATTAGTTCTAAGTCCTATGAACCATGGATTGATAGCAGTTCCTTGGTTTAACGCAGATGGGTGGGTTGCGAACTATCATAGCATTCTTGAGAATTCTCCATTATTGGTTACAACTAGTAATTGGGTGAAACAAACTTATAGAAGAGATGGTTTAAGTGGAAATAATATTCATGTTTGTCCAATTGGATTTGATTCTGATATTTTTTATCCAAGAAACAGAGAAGATCCTCAAGTGAAAGAGCTTAGGGAAATGCTAGGAGTCAATGATCATGATAAAATTATTTTTACTGCAGGGGGTGATGTAACAAGTAAAGGAGCTCAAGAAATGTTTAGAGCCTTGGCAAAAATAGACAAAGAATTCAAAAATTGGAAGTATGTCCTTAAAACTTATGATAGTTTTTCTTCAGAAGATCATGGGAAGGAAGAGGATGATTTAATCGAAGAATTAGGATTAGATAGAGATAAAATTCTTTACCTTAGTGGAGAGTATTCCTCTGAATTTATGGCTGCAATGATTAACGCTTGTGATGTTTATGCAGGCCCATCTAGACTAGAAGGATTTGGAATGATTCAACTCGAAGCCCAAGCTTGTGGAAAACCAGTTATTTCAATTAATGTTGGAGGTCCCGTAGATGTTATTTTGAATGGAAAAACAGGTTATCTCGTAGATATTGAATCCGAAGTTAAATTGGATAAAGAGTTGGCTCATTCCTGGATGGGATTTGAAGAAGACCATTGGATTAAATTCAAAGAACCCAAGACTTTTGCATATAGGGCAAATGTAAATCAGTTAGCAGAAAAAACTTTAAAACTTCTCATAGATGATAACTTAAGAGAAGAGATGGGAAGAAATGCGGCGCAACATGCTTTAGAAAATTTCCAATACAAAGTTACTTCAAAAAGAATGTTAGATTTAATTGAAAGATATGTTGTTAAGAAAGAAGAACCTAAATCAGGCACTTCTTTTTCTTAAAAAAATTAGTTTAAAATTACTTCCTTTCTAGAATTATAAGCTCCAAGTAATTTTGTTCCTGTTTCACTACAGTAATCAACAGCCATTTGCAAGCTTTGGTCTATTTTATCTTTAACTTCTATGTCATTTGGCCTTTTTTCATTTTTTAATCCTTCAATTGCTTCTCTTGCCTCAGTTCTTATCTTCTCAAGGCTATCTCTTTGTATTCCTAGTTCATGGATAGCAACAGGTCTTCCAAGTAACTCCTCTAATCCCTTATGAAATTTTGAAATTGGGACCAATAAAACATCTTCAAAAGTTTGATACATTGCAACTTTTAATGGATTATCTGACTCCCACCAGTGATTATCCCTATATTTTTGAATAACCCCCCTCACGTTATCTATATATTCTGGGAGCACATCTCCAAATGTTTTTTTTATGTATTCATCATCATATATCATTTTATTTTGTTCTTCCATTTTATTAATTTAGTAATAAGATTAAAGTATTTAAACTTTACTATTTTGTTACTACTTAACAGTTATACTAAATATTAGACTTTCTCCAATGAATCCATAATTTCTTTTAACGCAATTTTTTTTACAGTAACTACGGAATCTCCACCGCCAGAATAAATTAGAACATCTTTTTTATTTTCATCTAGGACTAACCCTGTAGGAAAGACAACGTTATCCACAAAACCTTTTTCCTCATGTTCATTTGTTGGGAGGATTATTGGCTTAGGAGTTTTTGCAATTAATTTACGTGGATTTTCTAAATCAAATAAAGCAGCTCCTGCGTTATATACTGAATATTCTTTTATCAATCTAAAAAACCTAGCAAAAAAATTATTATATTTTTTCTTTTCAGTAACCCCATGGTAGATTAATAGCCACCCTTTATCTGTTTTTATTGGAGGAGGTCCAGCACCGATTCTAGAATAGTCCCATCCTCCTTTCTTAGATAATTGTATTGGCTTAGGATGCCCCCAATGAACTAAGTCTGGAGAATCTGAAATCCAAATGTGTGGTGGTGAGAATTCAAAATTTCCTTCTGGACGGTTAAAGGCAAGGTATTTTCCATTTATTTTCTCTGGAAAAATTACTACATCTTTGTTTTGTTCCCGGAATATTATTCCCTTACGTTTCCAATTTTTACAGTCTTTAGATTCTGCATAATTTGTATGGATATTGCCCTGTCTTGAAAGAGCTACATAGGTCATTATATACTTATTTCTAATTTTAGTAATTCTGGGATCTTCAATTCCTAATTCTCCATCGCTTGTTAATCCTTGAAATGTTGGATTTTTATCTATTGATTTTATTTTGAAACCAGATTTGTCCAAGACAACTCTTCTTAAATGTGAAACAAATGTCAATCTTTTAGTTCCATCCTTGAATATGCAATCAAAATAAGAAGTGGATTCGACATCTTTTTTGTCAAATTTATCAACTTTTATTTTGCAGCTAGTTTTTCCTTCACATCTTGGAGAATAACAATAATCTTTGTCTTCGTTTTTTATTAATTTCTCAGCGACTCTTACATAAAGAACAATATCTCCGTTTGGAAGACGTGTTGCAGCAGGATTGAATGTGCCAACAACTTTGAATTGTTTTGAAGTTGGATTTAAATATTTGGGTCTAATTATCACTTTTTCTTTTATTATCTTCACCATAATTAGTATAAGAAAAAAGGAATTAAAAAGGTTTATAATGAAATAATTTATGGAATTTTATGGAAACAAAGCAAGTCTCAAGAGAAGAAGTAAAGAGAGCGTTTTTATTGGCTAATGCTGGAAAGAAGATATTCAGTGACAATTTAAATCCAACTGAGGAAGAATTTTATGATTCTTACAGAAAAATTAAGCAAGAATTAGAGAGTATAAATGAGGGGGAAGTTGATTATAGAATAGGTAGTAGACATATGGTAAGATTAGTAAGATATAATTCTTTAGAGTGGTTTAGGGGAATAAAAAGTTTTGAAAATATGGGTTCTTGGCACGACATGGGAGGATTAGATTTTGAATTGACAAATGGAAATATCCTAGACACTGCAAAAAATTTCGGGACGTTCAGAGAGAAAACAAAAAACAGGATAATTTCAATCTCAAAATATATAAATCTTATAAGAGAAAACTTTCCTCCAGTAATAATACCCGGAGGTTTAGAAAGAGAATTATGGTATAATCAAACAATTAGGAGTTTAGATCAAAAACCTCACGAAATCTATGAATTTGACGTAGATGATGGAAATTTAAGATGTGTTGCACTGGCATTATCTGGTTTTAAGGAAACTGAAGTTTATTTTGGTAAATATGATGGTCCCTTAGAGGAATTACATCAACTTGAAGAAAATTCTTAGAGAATTTGAAATGAATTATTCAGCCGTAGCTTTTTCCAAGGGTCCAAAATTAACTAAAACTCCTTTATCAATTGCCCACCTAATTGCGCTTTCTGCTCTTCTTCGCCAATCTGGAGAAGTATCTTTGGTAGGAGAACTTCCTATAGGCCATTTGGAAATACCATATCCATCCAAGTATGACACTGGTCCACCAACACCAACCCTATCAACACACCTTCCACCACTTCCAGAATCTTCTCCTTGATATCCGGTGCAATAAACGCTTCCTTGAACTTCTGCTATAACTAAAGGTTTAGGTCCTGTAAGATTTTCATTACAATTCTGACAGTAAAGTTCTTGTGGTTCTTCAGTTTTTTTTCTAAATATCATGAATATTAAGAGCATTAGATCTTTATAAGTATTTCTATTAGTTACTACTCCCCAGTTATACTAAATCAAACACTTCCTTCTTTTGACTGATTCATAAGCAACTATATACATTGCGGCATTCCAACCTTGATAACTTTCAACTCCTGCCTCAGTTCTTCCAATTTTTCCAGTTTTACCATGAAGCCACTCTGCGAAATTTCCATTATTTTTCATATTTGCTTCCGCAAGTTTCTGTAATTGTTTTTCAGCTTCTTTGAATTTTTTCATTTTTACCAAAGCGCAGACATAGAACCCTCCGATATAAGTCCAAATCCCTCCATTTAGATAATGCCAAGCTTTTCCAGATTCAGCATCGAGAAAATAGTCTTGCCAGTCTTTGCTTCCTTTTTTTATTGCAGGATATATTGCCTTTATTGGGAAGGGTTTGTTTATTCTTTTTTTATTAATATAGGATAATATTTTATTTGATTTCTTCTTATCTGCTAATTCAAAGATTATTGCAAGAATATTCCCCAATGAATCAAACCATTCTCCCCTTTCATGATATTTTCCATGATTTTTCCATCTCCAAGGCAGATAGAAATTTCCATTCCATAATCTATCTTCTTTACTTTCATTTACAACCTTACTTAGTTTTTTTGCCTGAGAATTTTTCTTCAGTAATTTTAAAATCTTATACCAAAGAGATTGGGTGTGTATTGTTGCCCCATAACGATGCGGAAAAGCATCCTGCCAGTCCGTTGTTGGAAGTTGTTCCAATGTTTCGTCTTCTCCAACATCTCTGTAAGAAAGCCAGACGAAAGCCTTTTTTATTTTTGATTTATGTTTTCTAAATAAAGAAGAATCTCTGTATCTTTCTTTGTAGAGGTAATGCCCGATGATGAACCATAAACTTGAGTCAATTGATTTGAAATCAACGTGGTGTTTCCTTTTGCTCCATTTATCCACAGCGTTAGGAATTTGCCCGTCCCTTGTTTGATATTTCCCCAATGTTAAAAGTGATTTTTTGAAAGTATTCTGTAATTTTTTATTATTAACTAAACTAGCACCAAGGGAAATTATCATTGCGTCTCTTGCAAAAACCATATCATAACCAGGGTATGCTGCAAAGAAACCATTAGACGTAGAACATTTTTCTAAAATCCAAGCTGCTTTATCGTAAGCCTCTTTTTTTAAATCACCCATACTAGTTAAAAAAACTTAATATATTAAAAGGTTCTGATTATTCCAGTCTTAAATCCATTAAAGAAAGTCTTGCCATAAGGTAAGAAATAGTGGACTCTGCACCTTGGTTTAAATTTATAGAATGTTCTCCTAATCCGTCATGGCAACCTCCCGTGACTTCATTATATATAACTTGATTTAATGAATTCTTTCCTGTAAACCATTGGAAAGTTTGAATTGCTTTATTTTTGTATTTTTCATTCCTTGTAATTTTGTAAGCTAAAATAAGAGTTTGAACCATGTATGCCGCATCAATTGGTTGCTGATCGTAATAAGATCTCTCTTCATCCTTCATGTACCATTTTCTTTGTCCAATTGGAACAAATAAATCCTCCTTAAACATTTCAGACAGCAAGAAATTCAAACTTTCCAACCCTAAATCCAAATAGTCCCTTTTTCCAGTTGAGAGATATGCATAAAGTAAAGCCTCAGCTAATTTATCATTGCCATATGTTAAATAGGGTTCAAACCATTTCCAAGAATGATTTGAATGTGTGTGATAAAGATCTACAAGAATATTTGTAAGTCCTTTAATTTTAGATCTTACCTTTGAGGAGTTTTTCAGACTATTATAAAAGTAAAGCCCTTGTATCATAAAAGAAATTGATCTTGGAGAATTTATTTTAGTGGAGATTTCAATTGATTTCAATAAAATCTTTTCAGCATCTCTCTTAAAATCTTCAGGTATTGCAGGAGATGAGAGTAAATATCCTAAAGCCCAGATTGCTCTTCCATGTGCATCTTCACTCCAGTCCCCATGTATATTTTTGTTTTTATCAACAAGATTGAATAACCTTCCGTCTTCTTTTTGAATGTATTTTATATAATCTAAATAAGTTCGAATAAGATTTAGTTGTTTGAATTCTCTAAACTTTTCGTAATGCTTTACACAAACCAAAATTGCCCTAGCATTGTCATCTAAAGTGTATCCTGAATCTAAATCAGGGGTCGATTGCACTGCAAATTGAATTATTCCAAAATTGTCTGTTAGTTTGATTAGATGTGAAGTGTCAATTACTGACTGAGTATCTATTTCTTCCGTGTGAAGATTCATATATTTCTTGAATAAATCGCAGTACTGAATTGCGACATTTGGCCAAGTCATATACCTTGTGTAGAAATATGCTTTTTTCTCCATCTCTTTTCTCATTGAAGGATTATCTAATAAAGTCAAAATGGCGTCTCTGAAAGAATCTGGATTCTGGAAATCTGCTAATAATCCTCTTTCAGGGGTGATTATGTCTTTAGCGTGTAAGAAGGGTGTTGATATTACTGCTCTTCCACAACCCATCGCAACAGGCATTGTTCCCGATGTTATTTGGGTAGGATCGTTAGAGGGAGAGATATAAATATCTGTTGCCTTCAAATATTTTATCTTTTCCTGTTCAGTAATATATTTATTGTAAAATTTAACGTGTTTCTCGAGATTTAATTTTTTTATTAATTTAGTTAAATAGTTTCTGTACTTTTCTCCCTCTTCCTTCCTTATGTTTGGATGTGTTTCCCCTATAATCAAATAAATTAAATTGGGGTATTTTTCTACTACTTCAGGAAGAGATTTAATCACATATTCATAGCCTTTATTTATACTCATTAAACCATATGAGGAAAGGACTATTTTATCACTATACCCTAAATCATTTTTTTCTTTTTCTTGACTTTCAAATGTTGCTACAGGAATTCCGTGGGGGATAACTTGTATTTCAGAATTCACTCCATAAACTTCCCTTAGAAGTTCCACACCTTTCTCAGTCATAACTATTATGCACTCCACGCTTTCTCCGATTGATTTTACAACCCTTTTCAATTTCTCGTCTGGTTCAGGAAGAATACAATGGATTGTAAGAGTAACTGGCTTTTTGACAATTTCTAAAAATGCCAAAAGATGGTCTCCCCATTCACCCCCAAACATTCCATATTCATGTTGGATATTTACAAGTTTTATATTGTCTGAAGAGTTAATACTTTTCGCGAGCTCTATGTAATCGTTCATGTCTGTGTCGCTTATCTGATGCACGACCTTTCTTGGATAGTTGTAGATATTAACTCCGTTGCTGTTGATTGCTACAACACCTGTTTTTATAGATGAAGAAATTCTTTTGTTCACTGCCGACGTTAAATCCCTTGCAAAAGTAGCAATTCCACATTCCCTTGGAGGGTAGGTACTTAGATATAGAATATTTGATTCCTCAAATTCGTGATTCATTTTCGCCTCTTTTATTTCAGAGATAATGATTTATAGTTTTTAAAATCTCTGCTCTTAAATCATCCACGCATCTTTATGATCGCTTGCATCAATAAATCTGCTGGAAGAAATTTTCCTTTCAAAGGAACATAAAAATTTCCTTTCAATCTAGATTTATCTGCTGAGACAGAAATTCCTGCCTTGCTTAACAACTCTTTATCATTGTAATTATCTCCAAGAGCAAGAACATTTTTCTTTTTTAATTTAAATAATTTCATCACCATTTTCAGTCCAGTCGGTTTAGTTTGTATTTTTTTTATTCCTATGTCGTAAGCTTCATCGTTCCAGATATAATAGAGTTTTTTGTATTTCTTTGCGATAATTTCAATTTCTTTAACACGATTTTTACAATGAAGAGTTATAATAAATTCCTTTGGCTCAAATCCTTTAATGTTTCTATGTTTTACTTTCCTTAATTCTTTAGAAATATTCTTAAGTTTATCGAAGCTGTTAACATGTTGGTAAGTTTTTCCCTTGAACCATGTCGCGCTTCCATTTTCATAAGTTAGACTAATAAAAGATAGAACTTCGCTGAACATTTCTTGAAGCATGTAGAGTCCTCTCCCCGAATTAATATTTATTTTGAACCCTAGTTTGTTTAATTTTTTGATTTGTTCAATTTGTCTCTTGGCTACTTTTTTTGTTTCGTAGCAAGTAGTGTTTCCAATTTGTTTTATTTTTGTACCTCTGGGAACTAAAACACCATCGAGGTCAAAAACCAACAATTTGATGTCTTTCAAATCAGTTTTTTTCAAATCAGAAAGTGATTTCATTTTATTCTTCCAAAGTCATCTTCTATTCTGACTATGTCTTTCTCATCAAATCTTCCAAAAGAAATTTCCAAGACACGCACATCTTTGTCTAATCCCTCTATCCTGTGATTCATTCCCTTTTCAATAATAAATTCTTCACCTTTTTTTGCTTTGAAAGTTTTGTTTCCTAAAGTAATCTTTGCAGGATTATCAAGCATTCTCCAAAATTCCTTTCTTTTTTTATGACTTTGCAAACTCAGTCTTTTTTTCGCTTTAATTGTAAGAATTTTCACCGTAGAAATTTCATTAAAAGTAAATTGTTCGAATCCACCCCAAGGACGTTTCTCAGCATATTTTTTCATCTTGTGCTCTTTTTTATAATTAAATTTTTTTAGTTTAAATAATTAACTTTATAAAATTTGAATCATTTTTATTTTCATTAAAGAGGATGATATGAAATTTGATGTTGTAACTTTCGGGAGCGCAATGATGGATGCTTTTGTAGAGACTAACACTAAAGAAGCTAATGGATATCTGCAGATCCCTTATGGATGTAAGCAATTAATGAAAAGTTTATTCTTTGAGATTGGAGGTGGAGGAACTAATACTGCCGTTGCTTTTTCTAGACTTGGATTAAAAACAGGATATATAGGTAAAGTTGGAAAAGATAAAAATGGTGAAAGTGTTTTGGATATGTTGAAAAAAGAAAAAATTGAATTCCTTGGTAAGGTTACTGGGGGAGATACAAGTGGTTTTTCTGTTGTTTTAATAAGTAAAGAGAGACATAGGTCTATTCTAGCGCATAAGGGAATTAATGATACAATTTCTGAAAATGAAGTTAATCCATTCAATACAAGATGGTTATATCTCTCTTCGATGATGAAGAAGAGTTTTCAAACTCAATTAAAACTAGCTAAGAAATTAAAAAAGAGGGGTGTGAAGATTGCATTTAATCCAAGTGAGTATTTAATTGGAAGAGAAAATCTAAAGCCCTTGTTAAAAATAGCTGACGTTTTAATTGTAAATAAAGAGGAAGCTAACCTTCTCACTAAAGATAAAGACAAGTTAAAAGGAATTGCAAAATTAGGCCCAAAAATTGTAGTAATAACTGATGAAAGGAGAGAAGTTAGTTGTTATGATGGAAACAGAGTCTATACTATTAAACCCCCTAGAGTTAAAATTGCTGACAAAACTGGAGCAGGGGATGCTTTCTCTGCTGCATTTATTGCAGGATTGGTAAAAAATAAATCAATTGAATATTGTTTGAAATTAGGAGTTAAAGAAGCTGTGTCCGTGGTAAGACATATGGGTGCTAAAAATATTTTATTAAAAATGAAAATAAATGGGAGTTCAAAATGAAAAGCGATTGGCATACGCGTCGCCTAAGAAAGAAAAGTTTAAAATGAAATTGGCATTTTTTGAAATAAAGGATTGGGAACAAATAGAGATAAAGAAAAAAATCAAAGGACAAAAACTTTTATTTTTTGATGAAGAACTTACTAAAAAAAATGTTTCAAAAATTTTAGATGTAGAGATTGTTTCTGTCTTCATTTATTCGGAGGTTGATAAAAAAGTAATTGACAAACTAAAAAACGTTAAAGCAATCATTACAAGGAGTACTGGATTCGATCACATCGATGTTAAGGAATGTTTTAAAAGGAAAATTAATGTTTTAAATGTTCCACATTATGGGGAAAATACTGTTGCTGAGCATACGTTTGCCTTAATTCTTGCTTTGTTCAAGAATATTCTAAGAAGCTGCGACCGAACAAGAAAAGGAAATTTTTCGTTTGAAGGTTTAGAAGGTTTAGATTTGATGGGAAAAACGATTGGAATAATTGGAATGGGTAGAATTGGGGCACATGTTGCAAAAATTGCAAATGGTTTTGAAATGAATGTTCTTGCTTTCAGTCCACACAGAGATCAAAAGCTTGCCAAAAAATTGAAATTCAAATATGTAACCATGAATGAATTGTTGAAAAAATCTGATGTGATTACTTTACATGCGCCTTATAACAAACAAACACATCATATGATTAATCTGAAAAATATTAAAATTTTTAAGAAAGGTTCGTATTTAATTAATGCTGCTCGAGGAGGTCTGATTGACACAACTGCAATCCTTTATGGTTTGAATAAAAAAATTCTTGCAGGAGTTGGTTTAGATGTTTTAGAAGAAGAGGATTTACTTAAGAAACAACCTCGAAAAAGATTAACAAGAGATGAAAGA
>CAZJDG010000004.1:0-40949 GCA_964544725.1 Candidatus Woesearchaeota archaeon
TACCCATTTGAGATAATTTACATTGTCATCTGTAAGTCCTGTTGAGCCAGAAGAATTTGTATCTACAATCGTTTTATTAGCTTGGTCATAAATTTTTCCTGCTGTCCAAGATATATTTATTCCTCCCTCATCTGTTACAGTGATAGCATCTAAAACCCCCCTATTAAGAGTGTCTTCAAAGATTTGATTGATTGTTTCTGTTCCAAATCCAAAAGTAGTAGATGCTATATTTCCCTGATAAAGACCATTAACTGTTAAATCTCCTATAAAAGTAGAGGAAGCTTGTGCGATTATTCCACCAGAACTATTAACTAAAAATTGGCTTCCAAGGGTTGTTCCTATTGTTAAAAGATGTGAAGGAGTTGATGTTCCGATACCAACATCGCCAGTAGCATCAATAACCATACTGAATGTATTATTTGTGTAAAAGAGTATGTCTGCGTTTTGGCGGTTAGTAAAAACAATATCATTATCACTACTTGACATACTTCCGAGATACCAAAGCTGTGTATTTCCATTATAGGCACTATGTCCTGTAATAACTGAATTAGAAAATTCAACTGTGCCGCTACCAGTTACGTGAAACATACCACTTTGAAAACCGCCGATATTTCCTGCTGGCTTAGCACCTTTAACTTCTAATGGAGCGTTTGGAGAAGCTGTCCCAATCCCCACCTTATTATCGTTATAACTTATAACAAAAGTATTGTTGTCTATATTTAAGTCTTCAGATAAAGCTCCTGTGGTATCACCTACTAACTTAATAAAAGCATCATCAACATCAAATTGAGTTCCGTTCAAAGTTAAATTAGTTCCTCCAGTATAAGTAGTATCGTCATCTGTTTCACAAGCTAAATCATTTCCACTCAAATAATAATGGTTTCCAGACGCACAAGGAGTTGAAAAATTTATTTTACTTTCTGAAATTTCATCAACAGAAATATCAGCGTCAGCATTCCACCAAGCATCTGTCACATCAAATTCAGTTCCGTCCCAAGTAAGATTAGTTCCTGCTGATTGAGAAAGCAAATATTGAGCAGAAGTAGTAGTCCAATCAGAAGTAATTAAATATCCAGCATCATTTATAAATAAAGAAACATTATTTTGTGTCGCCCAATAAGACGCTGAAGTAGTTGTCCAATCAGAAGTAATAATATATCCCGAATCATTAACAAATAATGAAATATTACTTTGAGAAGCCCAATAGTCTTCAGTAGTTGTTGAAAATGGAGACGTTATAGTAATACTTCCTGAAGAAGTAGCGATTGTGATATTAGTTCCCGCAGTTAAATTAGCAGGAGTATAAACACCACTATCAGTTCCTATTAAAACTTGGCCACCTGTTGGGGCAGTGCCAGTCCCTGTGCCTCCCATATAAGGAAATATAGCGGCAAAAACCCCTAAAGCAACAAAGCTTAAAAGTGTAGATATTATTATAATTAGTTTTTTGTTTTTCATATTAATAACGATAACTTGCTCTTGGTTTTGCTCCTGTTGGCGGAGCTGTAATTGTTGTAACCTCGTTTATTGATACAGAATAACCATTTGGTTCTGCGCTATCACGAATCAAGCTTACTCCTTCTATCTTGAAATCAAGAGAGGCTACGGGATTAGGAGTATGCGCTAACGTAAATACTTTAATTACTCCATTCGGTGTTTCAGATGGAGTCTCATTATCAGCAAAATTAAGAGCAATTGTAGCCTCAAGTTGCTTTATTTTATAATCGTGACTGTCTTCATCTTCAGAATTATCAATACCAACCTTCTTTTCGAGGTTATTCAAGTGCTTTGCTACAATTTTTGTAATATTATCTATTGCGTTTGTTAATTGTGTTGGAAAATCTGTCATATAGTTGCTCTGCCTACCTACTCCCTTGAATCTCTCGGTAGTGTGAGTTCAAAGGAGAAGACCAACTACAAGGAATATTGGCAAACAATCATTTCTAATCTTTATCAGGTGGCTAATCCACCAATTTTATACCAGTAAGGTTCAGCAATAAGTTTCAATACAGTAGCTTCAACAATAAAGCTTGTTTTGGCAAATGTAGTATTAGGAACATCCATTTTTATCATAGGAATCAAGTCTTCCATCTCAACATAATTTTCACCGGCAGGAGATTTCATTGAGCCTAAAATAGCCCAAGCACCCATATATCTGGAGACAATTATCTTAATTGTCGAGCCAGTAGCAGGTGAAACAATCTCTGAAACCTTCAACTGAGCAGTAGCGGCTCCTTGGTCGCTGACGATGATTCTATGAATAGCACCACTCGCCTGCAACTCATCAGATAAAGCTCTGCTTTGTCGAGGACCGATAAATAAATGAGATGAAACTCCTCCTTTTTCAAACAATGTCTGGTCGTAAATACCAATACCTGAAGCAGTTAACAAGGAAGCAGAACCACTATTAGTTGTGATTTGTTTTAACAAACCATCAAACGCATTAGCTTCAATCGAACTGTTTCCATTAATAATCAAGTATTCTTCACCAAGCATCACTTCTAAAGTCTTAATTCTTGTCAATTCATCTTCAACAGGAACGTGGTCTTTAGAGGCAGCAACGTGCAGTAAACCAACCTCTATCTTTCTACCCAATAATTTATATGCGGCTGTCGTCACAACATAAGTTTGAGTTGTCTCACCAGGCGAACCAGCATCAGCAAAAGAAATCACTGTCCCTGTGCCTCCTGTTCCTGGGTCTAAGTTTGAAGTTAGACGTTTCCAAGCAGTTGCTTGTCCACTACCTCCTTTTCTTGGCATTAAGCTTCGAATAGGAGTAGCAGTAGGAACAATTAACTTAATAACAGGGTCAAGATTTTCTGCAACAAAAATAGAACGACTTGAAGGACTAAAAGTATAACTGGAAGCTGTCACTGCCGCTTTTCTAATCGCTTCTGCAATTGAGGCTAAAGTGTTCTGCTCACCAAGTAAACCTTTCAAAAGCTCTGTATCAACTTTTAATTTGTTCATCAATTATTATTTATTTAATTTTCAAGACCTTTAACGAATTTTGTCCTTACGGATAAACAGCTTGATTCAATTCTCTCTGTTTCTCAGCAAGTTTCTTACCTAACTTTGCTAATTTGTCTTTCACTTCTTGCTCCTTTTGGGAGTTTGTTCCTCCAATCAATGTAAGTCCCTCTGAATGAACTTTATCAATATCTTCTGTTATTTTCTGTATTTCTTTCTTAATAGTGAGGATGTCTTTAGGCTCGTCACCTCCCTCCCCACCTTTTTCAATTGTGAAAACAGTTTTAGGTCTTTGACCAACAGGTTTGTCTTCAAGTTCTTTAATTCGCTCTTTCAAAGAAGATACTTCTTTAATTATCTCCTTTGCTTTAGCTAAACCTGAAGCTTCAACCTTCTCGGATATTTCACCTAATTTCTGCTCTAACAATTTTCCTAAATCGTTGAAATTTTCAATTTTTCCAATCTTTTCAGCTTTTCCAGTATTCTCTCTTTTCGCTTCTACCCTAATTGCCGCCATTACATTCTCTAAAGCTTTCTCTACATACTTAATAACTTCTTTCGGTCTTTTGTTGTTTTCAAAAGCACTCTTTAACCATTTAAGATGACCAGCAACTTCACTTAATACAACAACTTCAGAAACGTCTTTGTTTAAATCTGTCTTTTCTTCTCCTTCTTTTCCCTCTTCAGTCTCTTCGGTTTGTTCAGTTTCTTCAGTTTCTTTTGTTTCTTCAGCTCCCTTAGTTTCTTCAGTTTCTTCTGCATCTTTTTCTCCTTCTGTTTGTTCACTCTCTTTACTTTCCTCCTCTTTTCCCTCTTCTTTTTCTTCACTGTCTTCCTCTCCATCTTTCTTCTCTACATTAGGAACAGTCGATTGCTCCCGAGATTCTGTTCCAAACTCTTTATTCTCAACAGTATCCTTTTGTTCCTCCTTTTCTTTGCCTTCCTCAGGAGGAATCGTCTGGTCCTCAGAAGTCTTAGACTCTTCTGTTCGCTCTTCACTTTTTTTCTTCCCTTCTTCTGTTCCTTCAGATTCTTTCTTTTTTCTACGAGCTTTTTCTGTTTTTGTTTCAATTTCTTCTTTCATAAAATTATCCATTGTTTTAACTAATGATTCGACCTTTTGTCCCTCACCTAATAAGATTCGAGACTTATTAACTTCTATTAATCCATTTTTACCCCTTTTAATCATATCAAAAATTGCCTCAGGATTTGCCGGTCTATCAACAAGACTAATCTCATTCAAAATCAATTCTTTAATTCTCTTGCCAATTTTCTTTAATACCATACCTCCAATAGAAAACCCTTTATAAACTTCTTCTATCACCTTTTCCCAAGCAACCTTATCAACAATTTTTGCTCCAATCCAAGTTCCTTTCTTGTCGTGCATAAATTCTTTTGTCACTCCTACGGCAGATGGCTGATGCATTTCACGAATATTGGCAAACTTCATATAATCTTCCCAAGCTTCTCTAATAGCATTTTTATCTACTATCTCGCCCTGACTATCTTCCATTTCAGTAGAAACATACCCAAACACCATTTTCTTTTTCTTATCAATCTTTGAAAAAGGAATAAATATTTTTAATTCATTTTTATTCATAAATTATAAAATTTCTTAAAGAATTTTTCTGTCTCCGACCAAGACAGAGCGTATTTCTTTTTTGGAGGTTTCCCTCCGTGAACTCTTCTCCATTGAGTATGACAAACTGCTACTCT
This sequence comes from Candidatus Woesearchaeota archaeon, assembly GCA_964544725.1. Classification (GTDB taxonomy): domain Archaea; phylum Nanobdellota; class Nanobdellia; order Pacearchaeales; family GW2011-AR1; genus CAZJDG01. The sequence goes on from CAZJDG010000004.1 coordinate 4,687, forward strand.
TTGTTCTTGTTCAGGAAACTCCCTTTGCATTGCTTTATTACTCATACATCGAGAAATAAAATCTTTTTTTGATTCTCCTTTTCTCGGTTTTGGCAATGGTTTTTGTAAATCTTTTGTTTGTTCCATATTTATTCACCTGCCCAACCACTTTGACCTTCAATGATTAATTTTTATTTCTATAATTTCTTGTTAGTTTATGACAGTCTTGACAAAGTGTTGTTTCATTATTTTTATCCCACAATTCTTTACAGGTCAAAGCACTCTGAACAGTTTTAATTTTGTTATCTCTAATAATTTTTGTAAGTCGTTTTATATGATGAGCTTCTAAATCACCTTTACTCTTTTTATTACAAGTTTGACAAATCCATCTATCTCTCTGAAATACATCTGAACGCCATTGTTTATATTTAATCAAACCTCTAATTTTATTTATCAAAGGAGTAATCCCACCTTTCCAATTTGGATTCTTTTTACCAATTCTCTGCCCTTTCCAAGTCTCACTCAATTTCTTTTTGTGTTTCTTTGACTTTTTCTTTCCTTTTGCTTTTTCACTTAATTTATCTTTCCATTTTTTAGAAAACTTCCTTCCCTTAAGAGCTTTTTTAATTCCTCTTCTATGACTTTTTGATAATTTTTTACCTTTATTCCAAGGTTTACATCCTTTTTTAAACATATTATTCACCTGTCCATCCTCCTTGATTAGTTATAATTAATGGCACATCGAATTCAAGTAAACATTTACAATTTGCGTGGGCAGGAGGTCTTAAATTCCCTGAGTTAAAAGAAGCGCTTATACCCACTAAACCATCTTGCTCATTCGCTTCACATATCGGACAAATATTCATTCCTGCTGTCCTCCACCTTTTACCAGTCGCTTGATTTCTAATAGCAGTCTCAAATTCCATTCTATTAACAATATCAGCGCTTTCTGTTCTGGCGACCTTTTCCGCCCTGTGCTTATATGTAACGGAAATCTTTTCTCTTATATTATTAGCAATCTCAATATCTTTTAATTTTTCTTTTTTACCATTTATGATTTGATTCGCCAACCATGCTTTGGTTGTAATATCAACACCATTAATCAATAAATCTGTTTTCTTCCCTAATCCCTCAATAACACCAATATCTTTTAAATCAAATTCTCCTTTTATTTTTGCTTTATCTAAAAATGCTTGACCCCCTTTATTCGCTAACCAAATGAAGAAACTCATCCAAACAATCATTGGCAGAAAATCAAATAAAGATTTAAACTTTTTATCAACTTCATCTCTTATTTGTATTTCATCTGTTTCTGTCCAAATTTCCTCATCTTGTTTGCCAATCCTGCTTCTAATATTTTCCCAAACGTCAGTCTTTAAAAATTGCAAGGTCTGAATTAAGAAAGATTGATAAATCTCTCTTTCCATTTCCTTAAATCTCTTACTCCTCTCAATACTCCATAATATATAATTCCTTCTTCCAACGTCAACCAACTTGTTTAAAAAATCATCTATTTGCTTTTTAAGTGTTAGTAGGGATTTCATATCTCTTCAAAGTATTACTGATATTCTCTTTCAACTTATGTGCTTCTTCGAAAATAAAGTTTTGCTTCGCTACACTTATCTGCTTATCAAAAATTTTCTTAACTTCTTTTTTTGTCTTAGCAAAACATAACTGAGCTTCAATTAATTTCTTTGTTCCTATACCAATTATTTCACTCTCAAAAGGACGAAATTTCCTTTTTTCTTTAATATCGCTTAATGCTTTTCTTTTCCATTTATCTAATTCTTGAATCTCATTCTCATTGCCTTTTTCACTCTTAGGACTTAATAAATCTTCAACCAATACAGGACCACTTGGAGTTTTAACGTAATGTCCTAATCCTATTGGTTCCATGTCATTTTGCATTCTAACTTCATCAACTGACACAACTCCTAAAGGTATTAATTTCTCAAACACTTCTGCATCTCTCAATTCATCCTTTTTATCTAAACTGTGCCATATAAACTCTAAATGCTTTAAACCAAAATCCTCTTGAATTATCTTGTTAAAAAATTCTTTTAATGTTTCAAGCATTGGTGTAAGTCCAAACTTCATAGCAACTTCTTGCTGAACCTTAGCAGTTGCCAATGGTAAATTTTCAGTAAATCCAATATCGTGAGGAGGAACATCAAACAAAGCACAAGTTTTTAAAAGAAGCCATTTCTCATATTCCAAAAATCTCATCTCTTCTGGCTTTTTTGTTGGAGTATAACCAACTCCTTTTCCACCAGGAATAATTCTAATTCTTTGCTGTTGTCTTGGAACACCTGCAATCATGCTGTCAAAATATGTTTGAAATTCCTGAATCTGCTTAGGAGTCCAAGTGTCAGGAACAGCTAAAAATCCTTCAGGTATATTTCCTTCAGTCAGCATACTTAAATTGTAAAGTTGAGAACGAAGAGCGGCATCAACTCCTAAAATTAAACATTCCATAGGAGACATTCCGTAAGGAGTATTAGACCTTGGATTCATCATTAAATACATCATTTCATCAACAGTAAATTCCGCTACTTTTCTTCCTTTAATCCATTGCTGAAAAGCATACTTAGGAGGTTCAGGAGTGCTTCCATCTTCCATAACTCTTAATCTAATTGTCGAAGCATCAACAGTAACTAATTTTATTATTTTTTTCGCTCCTGTTTTTTCTTTCCAGATTGAAGCGGCATCAAGAACTAATAAATCTTCAATTATTTCATTTATAAATTCTTTAAACCGAGCAAATCTTCCACCAGGAGCTTTTAAGAAATCTGTTATGGTTTTAATCTGAACTTTATATTTATCTGCTTTTTCAGATTTATTGACTGGTTCAATCCACCAATCAACGCCCTCTACTTGTCTCTTTCTTCTATTAATACAAGCTCTTGCAATATCATACCTTTCAGATAAAGCACGTAAGGTTCCAAAATCAACTACTTTTTTCCATTGACGCATACTCGACCCAGTCAATTCTTGTGAGATACCAGAAGGCACAGCAAAATGCTGGGGACTGTTTGAAATTTTTTCTTGTTGAACCTTAATTATTTCGTCCTGGACTTCAAGCTTATCTTTAAAGGGCTTTAGTGCAGGTTCAACAAATCTTTTTTTAATAAAGTTATCTATAAATGACATAAAAAATAGCCCACTTTTTTACTAACACAAATCCAGCCTTTACAGACTTTTATGTTAGTAGAAAACTGAGCCGTCTAAGCAGTCTCACTCAAAGAGTGTCAGCGAATCTACTTATTTTAATTTTACTAAATACAAAAGACTCTTGTCAAGTGTCTCTAATGACTAACCTATGAAAAACTAAAGCCATAGAACTTCCACTAATAGTTGTCTTAACACCACATTTGCACTTTCCCTCTCTATATACTTGTTTAGTCACAATCAATTGTCTGTTCTTTGTTTCTAATTCTAAAAACCCTTCTTTGCTAATATGACCTAATAATCTATTACAAACTGGACATCTCCAAGCATTATTTTTTAACATCACAAATTCTGGAAACTCCATCAGAGCCTTTAACAAGAACTTTGTCTTTTGGTAATTTCCCTATTATTTTTTTATCGTGTTTTGAGAAATATAAGCTTTGAACAAATCTGCCATCGTGCCAACAAGCAACTGGTTTTCCACCCTCATATTCGATTTTTATTTGATAATCATAATGCTTATCACAAAATTCACAAATATTCTCATTTATCTTCTTTTCTTTTTTCGGTATTTTTTGTGGCATTTTTTGCATAAAGTTTTTCCATTAGAAACTATATATCTTAATTTAGGATATTTAACCCATGATTTTTTATGATGAGCTTGTAGTTCGCCCCCTCTCTGACCACAATCTTGACAGGTGTAATCATCTCTCTCAAAGACTTTATTTCTCCATTTATTATATCTCCAATCTGTATAATGCTCTCTTTTCTTTCCTCCTTTCCAATTACAACCCTTACTACCTCTTTTCATCTTGCTCAATTTTTCTTTAGTCGTTTTAGAATGATGCTTACCTAACCAAATCTTATGTCCTTTCTGAAAACCCATAATCTTACCAGAACCATACGCCTTTTTAATAGATACTTTATTTGTCCTTCCTATCCTAAATTTATGTAATTTAGTAAGCTTTCTATCTTTAGAATTAATATTACCTTTAAGAGCTTCTGATATTTTTCTCTTTGTTTCCTCTGAGCGAGGTTTACGCTTTAACATAGGTTTATACTATCATTATAAACCTCTACTCATAGGAGTCAAGTGCTACTTTTTCCCTTTAAAAAATTTCGAGAAGAAACCGCCTTTTTTTTCATAATGAGGACAACTTTTATGTTTAATTTTACAAACAGGACACATAGCGTTTCTTTTTAATTTTGAAAAATCAGTCTTTGCTTCAATTTTTGCAATCTCTCTCTCTTTTATAAGTTGCTCATATGCTTTCTCAAACAATAATATCCATTTCTTTCCAATTAATTCTCCACCCCAATGAAGCTCTGAAGCCCACCTATAAGCTCTGTCGACCATTGTTTTAGCCTTTTCGGGATTTTCTACTGCCCACTCCATCTGCTTTACTAAATCTTCAGTATTAGTCATAGGTCTAACCCTGTTATTGTCGTTAGCTAAAACAATATAATCTTGTATAGATTCTCCACTTTTAGCTAATAACCCTCTCTCATTATTTCCAACAATTTCATTCAAAGCAGTATTATCAGGCATTATTACAAGTTTTTTTGTTGCCATTCCCTCTATTACAGACAAACCAAACCCTTCACCAAGAGAAGAAGAAATTACACAATCAATAGAATTATAAATCTCATTAACTATTTTTATTGAATAGCCCTGCCCAGTAGTAAAATTAACAGGATTAGGAAAAGCCCACTCGTCTCCTTGAACAAACTCTAATTGTTGGGACATTGCAATTAAATCTAAACCCGAAACGTCTTTATATAAACAATGAAAATAAAAATAAACATCATCTTTACCTTTTTCTCTTCTTTTGTCTAACAGAGACTTACAAGCCTTCATACTATTGAATAAGTCTTTTCTTGGTTGATTCCTATTCATATTCATAAAAATAAACTTATTTGCATTCTTCTTTCCAAAATATTTCAATCTTAATTTCATTCTCTCCTCATCATTCATTTTTATTGAATAAAACTGTCTTGGATTTATTCCGTGATAAATAACATTTAACTTTGCCTTCAATAAAGTCAATTTTATTAAATTCTCCTGCTTTTCTTTTTCTTCTAATAAACTATCGTCATCAATTGTATAAATTTTTAAACATTCATCATAACCATATTTTGTATAGGCAATTGGGTAATCAGCCATTAAAACTGAATTATCAATCCATTCTTTCTTAGGAACAGCATCAATCGGAAAATAATACATCCATCTAAATTTTTTGTCAGGTGGTAGCGCTTTATTAGTTTCTACAATCTTTTCACCTAAGTCAGCAATAATAAAAGTATCTTGAAGAATCCAAACTAAATCATAATCACCTGTTCCTAATTTATCTAAAAACGTCTGTCTGCCAAATAAATCTTGATAAAGAGGGTCAGGAACTAAAGAGTTCGAAGCTGGATAGATTCTGTAAGGAAACTTTTTTCTATCATAATAACTACCATCAAAATTTATACCAACAATATCAATTTCATATTTTCCAGTCTCATAAAGAACTCTTAATATATTTCTCGCCACCTGAGCAAAGCCAGTCGAACAAGTAGGACTGTCTGCTAATACTAAAATCTTTATCTTTTTTTCTACGCTTTTTGTTTTGTCCATTTTAAATCTTTGTTTTTATCATTAAAAGGATTAATAAATTTTTCTCGACCAGGCATTCCGCCCCATTTTTGAATAAAATAACTTTGACATCTCGCAAACTCTTCATTGGAAGTAAAACCACCAGGATATCTCGGGTCTCCTTGTGTCTTTGAAGCAAAATGATAGAACAATGACTGAGGGCAACAAATCGCTTCTAATCCTGCCAACTTAATTCGATAATGCATATCATTATCTTCAAAATAAGCAGGATGAAAACCTGTATCAAATAAACCAACTTTTTCAATTAATTTCTTGTTAATCATAAATGCTGAAAAATTAGGACTTGGACTTTCAGGGACACTATCTTTGTCTTTGTCATCTTTGCTAAATATATCATTAGGCGTCATGCACTCACCTCTCATATCAAGAGAAGTTAGCATCACCATTTTCTCATCCTTTTTTTCAAATCTTTCTACTAATCTCTTTACTGCATTTTGATGGAATAAAACATCATTATTAATAACAAAAACATAATCGTAATTTGCTTTAAATCCATATTCAATGCACTTATTCCAGATTTTCTGAACTCCCATATTCTCACTATACAAAAAAGCATAAAAATCACTTCTTTCACTAATCAATCTCTCTGCTTCTTTTTTTGTATCATCAACCGAACCATTGTCTGCTAATAAAACTTTCATTGAAATATGAATAGGAAGATTTTGTTTAAAAAAAGAATCTAAGCAAGGCCTTGTATAATCTTTCCACAAATTAACTGCTGTCACTACTATTAGAACATTTGAGTCTTCAGGCTTAACAAAAACCGACCTTGCTTCTGGTTTAACAGAATAAGAATCAACTTTTACTGGACCTGTCCCTGACATTGTTATTGTTTTAGTTTTAACCATTGTTTTTTTAATCTATCTAATAACCACGAACTCGACTGAACTTTTCCTCCACCAACACCAAATCTCATCTCAATCCCCAACTCTTCACAAATTACTCTTTCAGGTATATTCCCAAGCGTTCTATCACCACCCTTGGCAAATATGTCTGGCTTAATAGAAGCGAGAGTCTTAATAACAGTATGGTCTTTATCAATACATTTAACAACTTTATCAATGTCTTTCATGGCTTGAATTATATCCTTTCTTTCCTGATAAGGCATAAAAATAAACCCCTTTTTGTGTTCTAAAAAATTATCTGAATTTAAAATACAAATAACTCTTCCATCCTTTCCTGCTAATTGCCTTGCACCCTTAAAATACTCAATATGACCAAAATGAACTGGGTCAAATCCACCAGATATTACTATTGTCTTCATTTTTTTTGTCCGATTATATACAAATACTGTAATCGACCTTTACTATAAAATGCTTTAGTTTCAAGAATATGACAAAAATAACGAACCCACTCAAGTCCATTATAAAAACCTGATATTCTTCTTCCTACATCTCTATCTTTCCCATATCTTAAAAACCCATTACCAGGCAAACCACAAACAAGAATCCCATCTTTTTTCAAAATTCTTCTCATTCCTTTAAATGCTTCTATTATAACACCCTCTCTTTCGCTAACATATAAATCATCAACCATTTTTATATACCCTTTTATCTGTTCAAAAACACCATTAAAAATAACCATATCAAATTCATCATTCTTAAATTTCGAACAGGTAATATCGTCAACAACATCTGGTTCTAATTTTTCATCAATGTCAGAAATAATATATTCTGAATTTTTAAAATCAACTTTGTAATTCCAAAAACCTGATTTACCAACATCTAAAACTTTTCCTCCTTTCGGAATCATATCTTCTAAACGAGGAATAATTACTTGATTCAAAAATTCCCTCCATTTACTGACCTTCATAAATTTTTTTGTATCTCTGAATACTTAAATGTTATATGATTCTTTTGACCTTTAAGGATTTTAATTAAATCCTCACACCTATTTTTCCAAGTATGATGTGCTTGAACATACTTAAACGCTTCTCTTCTTATTTTATCTCTCATATCTTTTCTTGACATAAAAAATTTATATAGTTTAATCGCCTCTTCAATAGTATTAAAATAAACCAAATGTTTGCCTTGTATCAAAATCTCATCTAATCCTTTCGACCTATGAGCCAAACAGAAAGCACCAGTGCCAGTAATAATAAAAGGTCTGTCTGAACTAAAATGCTTAATATGGTCAACATAATCATAACTTAAACAAATTTTTGAAGAAGCATACACTGGAACATTCATCTTTTGACTGTTTTTACCATATGCTTTAGGTTCACAAAAAACCTTTAAAGGCAATCCTGCTTCTTTCAATTTCTCAACACATTTTACTCTTCCTGGATATTGAACAAGATTCATTGACCCAAAAAAGACAAACTCATTAGAAAAATTACGCTGAAAATAAGGAAGTGAATGATGAGTAAAACTGGCATAAGGAAAAACAATGCATTTTTCTCTCTCTACCTTCCACAATTTTGCGTGTTCATCTAATTGATAGTCTTGATTAAAAACAATCAAATCAACAAAGTTTAAATCCACCTTTGGTCTTTCAGATACATCTTTATAGTCTCCTTCTTGATAAACAAACTTAAAATTTAATCTTCCTTTTAACTCACGCATCACTTCAAGAACTCTCTCAACATCGTGATTATGTCCATCAATCAAACACTGACTAAAAACCAAATCAGGTTTTAACATAAAAATCTTTTGTTTTGTTTGTGAAATAGTGTTTTTAACTAATTCAACATTAAAAAAATCGTGTCCTAATTTTCTAAAACCTTGCTTGATTCCTTTTGTAATGCTCTTATATGGCTCACTCAAATACTGACCTAATCCAACTACTATCATAATGATTTAGCAAATAACGTATTACCTATTATTTTGTGAACAACCTCTCCTTTTAAAAAACTTAAAAGTTCTTCTTTCGTATATTCCTTAATATGTAATTTTGGTTGAATAGTATTAACTAATACCAAATGACCACTTTCTTTTAAAACCCGATAACATTCATCTATCGCTTTCTTAGGGTTTTCAAAATGGTCAAATGTAGAAATGATATAAACTATATCAAAAAAATCATCTGGAAAAGGCATCTCTTCAGCAAACCCTACTCTCACCTTTTCGATTCCCTTATCAATTGGGTCTAATCCATAATAATCAACTCCAATATCGCCTTTAATAAATTCCTTAAATCTACAATCATAACAACCAACATCTAAAATCTTTCCGAAAGCAGGTTGAAATTCAAGTGTATATTTAAAAATATCCTTTGTCCCAAAATCATTAAAAACATTATCTTCATAACCTTTAATCATCCTATTTTGCATTTTAATCCACTTAGGACTTTGTTGCTTTCCCAATGAGCTTGTATTTTTCTTTCCATTCTTCATATGCCTTCATATGTTCATTAAATTTAATATCCTTAAAACCGAACCTTTTTAATAAAAGAATTAAGTATTGCTCATTAAACAATGTTTTATGTAATCTTGCTTCTATTTCTTTCCTATCTTTATAATTTAATTTCAAGTCTTTTTGTCCATAAACATTATTCCAAAGAGAATCAACATCACTTCTTTTTTCATTATCCCAATAATAACCAGCAAGTAATAAAGCACATTCCATTCCATTAGGAGTTCCAAATCTAAACACCCCACCTCTTTTTAAAATCCTATAAATTTCGTGAAAAACTATCACCATATTAACTTGGTCAAAATGCTCTAAAAATTCTGTGCAACTGACTTCATCAATACTACTATCTTCAAATGGCAATCCAACCAAAATATCAGCAACAATATCAGGATTCACTTTTTCTCTATTGTCAACATTTATATAATCCTCTAACTTGTAATCTCCACACCCTAAATTTACTTTCTTAAACATTTTATATAAATTTCTCTGTATTGTTTAGTTATTTCTTTCCAACTATATTTCTCTAAAATCTGTTTTCTCGCGTAAACCTTTCGAATTCCTTTCATTAGGCCCTCTACGCTTCTCTCTACCAAGACAACACCATCTAATTCATCTGCTATCCCAGTGTTTGTCGAAATCACTGGTATATTCATCGCCAGCGCTTCTAAGGTAGGATTATGACAACCCTCACCTAAACTCGCTATTACTAAACAATCAAACTCACTATAAATCTCAGGCATTTTATGGTGAGGAACTATTTTATGAGGATACCTATTACCATCGTGTAAAAAATTAACTCCCAGTCTCTTACACGCTTCTTCTATTAAATGAAATCCTTTATATTCATCTCTAATGCCAACAAAACCAACATTGAAAGCATAATTAGGTTTAAAGACTCTTTCATCAACACCATTAGGAATATAGACCGACCCTTTAACTAATTTCTGAAGCTTCTTGCTGAAAGCAATAACTGCCGCAGAATTCTTATAAATAAAATCCATAACTTCTTTCTTGTCCCACCATTCTTCAATTGACCTATGACTTGCAACAGAAGTTATAATCTTATTAGGGTTCTTTTTAAAAATATCGTAAAAAATAGACAAGCCTCCACTGTAAAGAATATGAACTATATCATACTGCTTCAATAATTCATCAGCATTATTTTTAAACTCTAAATTGGTCACTATACTGACTTCATCTTGAATCAATCTCTTTTTTAAGTTCTCTGCTCTATGAGAAGTTGCCCAGCTTTTATCATCATATTTAACTAATAAAATTTTAAGACTCATATTTTTTAAATCTCTTTACATAATTAAAAACTGAATGCCTATCTATTCCTAAAAGTCTTGCTATTTCATTTTTATAACAACCTGCTTTATACTGCTCTTGTATTTCTTCTATTAAGACTTTTGGTAATTTAAACCATCTTCTTTCTTTTTTCATAATGAAGTTATTTCACCAAATTTAGGTAATACTACATGAAGCTTATCATTTTCAAATCTGTAAGCACTCCACCAATGGAAACTCACAACATCATTCCCTTCCCACTCACCCTGAGAAACATTACAAAACTTCAATCCTAACTCTTTACATACACTTCTTATTACTTCTGACTCTCTATTCCAAGGAGCAAAGAAAGTGTCAATCCTTTTATTCGCAGGAAAATCTTCATACTTTTTCTGATACATTCTTGTTAAATTCTCTTTATAGTAATCAAGCGCTTTCTTTAAATCATAATAAACCTCATCTCTTGGCATCTTGCTATAATCTTTATGCTCCCACCCATGAAGCCCAACAGCAATATTAGGCTCTGAAGCAATGTATTTCCAAATAGCATAATTCTCTCTAAAATCTTTCATTAAAATAGCAATCGTGTGAGTCTTATCGACCTTTTTAAAAACCTCATTGATTTGGCGAAAAAGCCAAAAATCAGTATGAACATTTACGTCATCGTCACGGTATATTGTATTCATTTTAAAATGTCTTCATATATTTTTTTAATCTTTTTACAAACAGCTTCCCAAGTGAAATCATTAGAGTTAAGCCAGTTCGACAAATCCTGACTATACCCTTTATCCCATTGTTTTGTTATTTTTGCCTTAATGTCATTCATATCCTTAATATTTGCTATTTCAATATGAGGTAAATCTTTTCCTCCTAATGCTAAATTTGTATAAACTATATTACAACCTGAAGCACCTGCCTCTAATAAAGTATAACTAAATACTTCCCAGTTAGATAAAGAACAAAAAACTCTTGCGTGTCCATAAAGATAAGGCATCGTCTCTCTCGGCACTTCACCAATACAGATAACTTGTGGATTCACTTTCTTGATTTTTTCAACAAGACCACTCTCGAATTTAGGACCAACAATAAGTAAAGGATAACCTAACTCTTTACACGCCTGTGCTAATAAAAGAAATCCTTTACCGCTCATCATTCTACCTGCTCCCATTACATAATTTCTATCAGTCAGTCCAATAACATCATAAAACATCTTATCAATTCCATTTGGAATAATGTGAAATTTCTTATCATCTCTAAAGCTGATTCTCTCGCCAATCAAATTCTTTTCTGCTTCTGACATACAAATAATTGCAGAAGCATCTTTACACAATTCATTCTGCTCCTGAGAAGTGAATTGAGGGCATTCAACTGGATGGAAAATAGAATTTACAACAATCTTCTTTCCATATATCTTTGCATTTTGCCAATGCCCCTTTGTCCAAGTCATTGAAAGATGAACTAAATGAACTATATCAACATTCTTTGCCTCTTCTTCATTAATTCTATGAGAAAACCTAACATCAACACCCAGTTCTCTCAAACCTTCAATTATCTTTTGTATTTTAATAGCATCACCTCCCATCCAACTGGAGGGGTCTCTATTTTGAAATAAAACTTTCATAAATTTTTAATAACTAAAAGAAGGATAAGTTAAGCTAACTGCTTTACTTTCACACTTAGGACACACTAAACTCCGTCTATTAACTTCTCTATTTCCAACCTCTCGTTCTTCAGTCCAAACATTCAAACACCCTCTACATCTAAACTCAATCATTATTGTCTTTGGTTCAAGACCCTTTTTTATCTTTATTCTTCTCATACTCGTCTATTGATTCATCTGCTTTCTTAATTATCCCTTCGCTATAAACTATCTCTTTGTTCAAATTAGAAATAACACCATCTGCTCTCATATCTTTATTTGTTATTTTTTCTTTAGTCCAAAAAGCAATTTCCAATTCTTTATTAACGATATTCTGAATTTCTTTTAATCTTCTTGACACTACTGTATCAAACTCTATTTTATTTCTTTGTTTATTTGACAATGACATAATTTTGACCAACCTTAAGAGGAATAAATTTTTTCTCGTATTTATACTCTTTCAAAAATATCCTCTCTGCTTCTCTGTAAATAACTTCGTCCCAGCCTTTAGGAACTTTATTAAAGGCAGGACCCGTGCTATCGCTTACCCAATCTTTATTCTTCTCGGCCCAATCTTCAGGCTTCTCAATCCCTAAATGCTTCTTTGACCACTCTTCTGAAACACTATGATGTTTCTTTTCAGCGTTTACAGTCTGTCCTGATATATGGTCGCACTCAATTCCCATTACACCTACTCTAAACCCTTTTTCCAATACCTGACAAGACATCAATCTATCGTAAAAATGATGAAGAGGAAAATTCTCTCTAAATCCTATTTGAAACAAACATTGTCTCTTAAATATCATCGAGCAACCATCAACCAATGCGCCCGGTTGTAAATCAGTAATCCTTTTTCCGTGAATCTCTGCTTTCGAACCTTTCCAATCTTTCACCTGCCGACCTTGAAAATTAGACATTGTTCCCATTCCTCTACCACTCCAATTATCTATTTCATTTGACCCGATAAAGCCAATCAATCCTAATTTCGGGTCTTTCTCAAATTCAGCGATAACTCTCTTATCCCATCCTTTCTCGTAAATAAAAAAATCACTATGAAAGTAAGCAATAACTTGCCCTTTAGCGATTTTAAATGCCTGCTCATAAATAGGATAACAACCTATATTATGGTCATTAGACATAACTTTTAGTTCTTGAAGCTTTCTTGCTTCTTTCCAGTCTATTCCTATACTATTCAAAACGTCTTTTATTTTCTGTCCACCCTCATCACTATCATTGTCAATAATAATAAATTCAGTCTCAGCAGAATTCTCTAAGTTCTTAACCATCATATTCAAACTCTCGACAAACAAACGGTATTGGTTTAACACAGGAACGACTATTGTTAGTTTTGTCATTTTATTTTTTAGTCTCTGCGAAAAATTCTTTTGTTAAATTATTACACTTCTTACAATGGTCAAGAATTTTAAACACTACGCTTTTAAATCTCATTAACTCATAAGGAGTTCCTTTTAAAGCAATTTTAAGAAGTTCTTTAATTTCTTCAGGAGTTCTCTCATATGCCACACCACATTTAATAACTTCATCTTCTCCAATCTGCTCACCGCATTTATCACATTTATATAATCTCATAATTCTGAATGGAAGTCGGTTAGTTACATAATCGCAACAAACCAGCACCCATTTTTATCTAATCTTATTATCCTCGACCTTTTAATGACTCAACCTTGGACTAAATTAGCACTCAAAGTCTAACTTATCGACCTTGAAAATAGTCCAAGATTCAAACATTAATCTTACTCTCCTGAACCCTCTTCACTTCCTTCTTCGCCCTCTTTTCCTTCTTCGCCCTCTTTCTTCTCTTCACTATCTTCTTCCCCTGTTTTTTCTTCCTCTTTCTTTTCAAGTCCCTCTGCATATTCACCTAAAGCTTTATTGATTCCTTCTTTTTTAGATTCTTCGTTCTGTTCTGAATCATCTAAAACTTCGTTGATTTTTGTTTTTAATTCTTCAAAATTCATTTTATTTATTTGATTTTAATTTACAATAATCGACCTTTATCAAATTACAATCTCTTATGACACTCAACACAATGCTTGACATTATGCTTTAAATAATTTTTAATCAACTTCGACCTTATATTAGAAGCAGAGATAGTCTTTAAATAAGGCAAGACAATAGTCTTTCCTCTGATACTTTTCATATACTCTATTTCTTTTTTTTTCGTATCTTTCCATTCTTTACAGATAACATAAACATCTGACTTAAACTTCTTTAATAGCTTTAAAGGACTAAACCCATCCGCAGGCACGACTTGGTCGACAAAACCAATTGCCCTAACTATCTTGATTCTATACTTATATGGAATCACAGGAATCTTCTTTTTATACTTCCTATATAGTTTATCAGTATTAACTCCAACAATCAAAAATGTTCCTTGAGACTTAGCTTTCTGTAAAAATCTAATATGCCCATAGTGAAATAAGTCAAAACTTCCTTGTGTGAATACTATCTTTTTCTTCATAACCCTAACCAATGTTTATTTTCTTCTTTTATCATCCATTCAACCATTTTAATAAATGCCTCATCTAACGTTAATTTTGAATGATAACCAAATTTAGCTAATTTCTCACCTGACATAGCATAACGCAAATCATGTCCTGGTCTTGTCTTATGAAAATCGACACAATCAAATGGCAAATCATAATCTCTTCCCTCAGCCTTTATAACTCCCTTAATGATTTCAGCTAAATCAACAACACTTCTTTCTTTACCAACAATATGATAAATTCCCCAACCTCTATCAAACTGATTTTCTTTATTAATAATCTCTACACTAATACTCTTTGTCAAAAAGATTAAAGCACTCCCTACGTTTCTTGCGTGTATCCAGCATCTTGAACTAAAACCAGTCTGAGGCGTCCCGTGAATAGTTATTTTTTCATTCTTAAAAATTGCTCTAACTGTCTTCGGGATAAACTTCTCAGGATGTTGTCTTTCTCCAAATACATTCATTGTTCTCGTTATAATAACTGGTAGTTTATGAGAAAAAGCAAATGCCTTTGAAATCGCTTCTGCACCCTCTTTTGAAGCGGCATAAGGATTAGACGGATTACAAACATCACTCTCTTTGTAAAACACTTTCTCAGGCGCAGGACCAAAAACCTCATCAGTCGAAAAATAAATATACTTTGTCAAATCTGATTGATATTTTCTCAAATACTCTAACAAATTTGCAGTTCCTACAACATTCGACATAACAAATGGAATTGAGTCTTCTAAACTCCTATCAACGTGACTCTCTGCGGCTAAATGCCAAACATAATCAATCTTCCCAATATCTTTATGTTTTGTTTCAGGGATTGAAGCCTGTAAGTCGTGAAAAACAAACTTAACTCTATCTCTTGTTTTATTCCAAATATTAATATCAGCTATATTCTTTGGAATTCCCTTAATTCTGTTTAAATCACCAGCATACGTTAAAGCATCTAATATGATTATTTCCCAATCAGTTTCTTTTAAAACGCTTTCAATAACATGATGACCAATAAAACCACACCCTCCTGTTAATAATAATCTTTTCATAATTCTTTTTTATATTTATCAACCCAATAATCTAATGTTCGACCTTTATCTTTTTCTTCTTCTTTTTTACTTTTCATAAATCCCCAAAATCCTCCTGCTCCTTTCTTTTTATCTCTTGGCCCTACTATCATCTCACAAACTCCAGCAACAGCATCAGCGACATCTTTACTTCCACCTGCAGGATGGTCAACTTTTCTTCCTTTTATTAATTCAAGTCTCTTGTATTCTTTAATAAACCACTCGAATTTATACATATCAATTCTTCCTGTATGTAGCATCTCTTTTAAAGTATCATATGCGCTTGTCGTTCTATCAACTGACAAAACATAGGCGTTATAACCTTTCTCTTTTAATATCTGAATTGAATCAACACTTTGCCACCCATCATAACTTACCTCAAAAATAGGAAACCCTCTCTCTTGTAAGGTGTAAACAATCTGTCTAACGTCACTAAATTGTATCTCACCACCAGGCGGAGCTTCTATCCTCATCATTAAATCAATAGCAATCTTTATTCTCGATTCGCCATCAACTTCTTCTTCACCTGCTACTCTACCCATCGCTAACCCACAAGCATCTTTATTTTTAGCTAAGTCAATATGAATGTATCTTGGTTCATTATCATCGCATTTAAACCACTCTTTTAGCTGTTCTTTTTCATCAACAGGATTTTCTTTATCATTATGAATTCTCGTTACTACATCTGCATCTCTATCAAATGCCTCTAATACAAACGATGGTTTTGCACCAAAATCTCTTAATGCTTTCTCAGGATTACTCTCAAATGCTTTCTGAAAATCTATTGGAATGTCATCCCATATTTCCAATGGCTTTCCTTTATCATCCTTTGAAACAACGAAACTAAAGGTTTTACTCGACATTCTATTTCTATCTTTTACTTCCCACGTCTTATATCTTGAAGTATAAATATAAGGAACTTTCAATCCTTTCTCGTAATGTGTATTGATAAAGTCATCTACATATCTTGGTGCTGAAATAATGAACACAAACCCTCTATCACCAAATCTTGAAATAATCCTATTTTTCATTGTGTGATAAATATCCTCAGCAATTGATTTCTGTTCATTATCTAAATACCAGGCCGCTTCATCTAAACCTCCAAAGATTACATTCATTCCTATTGGCATTGTCTCTTGGGAGTTTCCACAATAAAGTGTTATGTTTTTCTTCTCAAATCTTATCTCTGTCTGCAATATCTCAGGTTTATAGCTCTGAAAGAATTGTGAATTTTCTACGAACTTTCTATTACTCGCAAAAATAACATTTTTAGCCTGAGTTGCTGTCGGTCCCATATTCACTACTGCTATCGGCTTATCGTTTGTTAATCCAAAATACTTATGAGGACTCTTCAAGCAAAGCAACCAATGAACGTATAATAAACCCAATATAGAAGCTAAATAACTCTTACCACTACCAATACCCCATTCTAAAACAGCTTCAGTAATCTCTTTATTTAAAATCCCATTCCATATTGTATTGCCTTCTTCTTTTACTTTCTCATAAGTATCTTCTCCTATTCCTAAATAATATGGACTATCAATGAACTCACTAAAGCTCTGACAAGGCATTCTTTCAAACTCAGAATTTTTCAATGCAAATAAAAGCGTTCTTCTCGCCTCAGGATTCAATTCCTTGACTATTTGTTTGATTTTCTTTGACATCTACTGCTTGAGCTTCTTCTGTCTCTTGTAACGCTTTAATTAATTCTAACCTTTTATCTTCAGAAAATTCATTTCTAATCTGTTCTGCCATCTGAAAAAAGTAATTTTTAATCTCTACTGGTTTTTTCTTTAATGAAAGTATCGCAATCATTCTTGCTGATATATTACTAATTAAGAGAGACAATGCTTTATCTTGCAGTCCACCAGACATAGCTTCATAGATTATATTCTTTGCCGCCCTTATTAAATCTACTCTTAACAAATCATTTAACATCGATACTAAATGAGCTTCATCTTGAATATCAAAACCTTTCAATGACTCAATAATCTTCTTATATTGTTCTTTAATTTCTCCTTCGCCCAATACCTTTAATGCGTGGTCTCTATCAGGAAACAATAAAGATAATCTTGAATATCTTCCATGCTTTAAATTTGCCAATCCTGTTTTTGCCCACTCTAATTGTCTTTCTCTTCTCTTCTTCTCTATCTCTGGGTCCTTCCTAATATCTTCAATTTTACCCTTTGTTTCACCTGGCAAAGTATCTTCTTTTTTTTTTGATTCATTAGACATTTTGTTTGATTCATTAGACATTTTTTCTATGACTTTCTAATGCATTATAATTTTCTAATTCTGTTGGCAGAGCCACGAGGTGAAAACATTAAGAAGACAAGAGAACGCTAAACCAACTTAACTAAAAACCTCAAACTGCCAACAGAGTTAAAAAACTATTGGCATATTAAACTTCCATCACCATCTCTAATTTCTAATACTTCAAAGCTGTCTTCCGGACTAATGAAATTACCATAAACGGTTTCAACATACACCCCCAACCAAGCGTGTTTCCTGTCTTTGCTAATGAAAACAGCACTTTCAATTCCCAGCTCTTCTAACCTTAATTGTAACTCTTTGGCGTGGTCGTAGCAATCATAATCTTCACTATAACCCTTTCCTGCTATTTCTGAAACTGCTTTTTGAAATGTATTATATTTCTGACACTCTTCTAACTTACTTTCTGCCACTATTAAATCAAATTCCAAACCTAATGCTCTCTCGCTTGTGCTTTTATATGCTTCAAAACGCTGAAATGCAATAAATAGCAATAAAGCAACAACAAAAATTAAAACAAGACAACCAATAACTTCTGCTGTTCTAATTATAGATTTTCTTATTTTTTCTTTTTTTTCTTCCATAATTAATTTTTTAATACATATATCTCTCTTAATTGTCTTCCAAAATTCAGCGCATCTTCTGTCGATGACATCCAAATATCTATTCTATAATCATAACGCCTATTTGTTCTATCTTGAACTTCAAATTCACCTACGCCCTCTATGATTATTTTTGTTCCAATAGACAACTCATTTGTAGCAACAATTCCATCTCTTACTCTTTGACCAGAAGCAGTGATAAAAGGAGTGTCGTCTGTTTCTTCTGGACGAGAAGAATAAGCTGTGATTGTTCTCCAACCCAATAAGTCATTCTTTGATTCTTCATAAGCAAACTTTGGAGCTTCAACGAAAACAGGTTGAACAAGAAGCGCTAAACACAATCCTATTAAGAAATTAAGTAAAAATTCTCTTTTATTCATCTCTTTCAAATGCCCACTCTAATAATTTACAAAAAAGACATATACTTCCTACGGCTATTCCAATAAGCACCAAAAGGCTGATAGTTACTAATACAAAACTATGATTATGCTCCTGAGCAAAATCTCCTACAATCCAACTAAAGTATATCAAAAATACACTTCCTAAAATTATTCTTGCTATTACTTTTTTATAATTCATATATATATTTATTGTTATTTAATCTTAATAATTTATGTTTCTTCAGCCCTTTTTTAAATGCTTCATAAAAAACATCTCCCCCTGTTTTCATACAATCAATACAAATAGGACCACGACATTTTCTATTCCTGATAACAAGGAAATCATTGCATCTGCCTATCCCAACTTCGTTTACACAAATTCCACAACACCTGCAATAATGTTCTGGGTTTTTCCCTTTAGCATCTCTTTCTCTTTCTAAAATTGCATTATGAGAACATTTACCAACTCTAATGTCATCTGTTTTACCTATCATCATGCGCAAGATAGTATCAAAAATACTCATATAGCCATATTCTCCGTGTGGAATAATGCTCTCCAGATATTTACCAACCAATGTTTTCTCTTTATTCATATTTTTGTTTTATTTGTTTAATTTTGTTGTTGAGTTTTTTGAAAGCTTCCATATTTTCCGCTGATGCTTTTACTGACCAATCTTCAATTATTTTAACTTTTACCCCATTTAATATCTCTATAAATTCTTTATCTTTGGCTTTTAGAGCTTTAACTATTACAGGGCGGAAAATCCAATAAAGGCAGTTGTTAAATTCATCTGTATCATTATGTTGGCAATACTTTTCGGCTAATACAGATAATTCTTCTTCCCAATTCTCTTGTATGTTATTAAACATTTTTGACGGTTTTGCTTGTAAAGGGATTATCATTTTGTTGCAATACGCGCAAGCTCGTTCTTTCCCCATCGCTTTTTTATCAATATAATAAGCATTTCCACATTTGGGACATCTTATTAAAGTTATTTTTTTATTCATATAAGTTTATTTTCTTTATTAAAATAATTTATCCAATATTTTCTATTATAATTTGTTTTCAAATGGCAAATTCTACAAAGTGTTATCAAGTTATCTGGATTGCAGTTTTTCTTATTATAATCAATATGGTGAACATCAAATGCTCTATCACTTTGTAATGTTTTACATAATTGACAAGTATATCTATCTCGTTCTCTAATACTTCGTCTTAAAGTTTTTGTCCAATCAATGGTATAAAGTTCACAAGTTAATCCGCCTTTCCAATTAGGATGTTTCTCTTTCGTTTTTGCTATACTCATTCTTGCTTTTGTTTCTTGAGAAGGTTTGTGTTTTCCAGCCCAAGGCTTTTTCTTTCCTGTGTGAGCCTTACTTAGATTCTCTTTATGTTTTTTATTAAATTTCTTCCCACGCCAATGTGTTGGTTTAATAACCTTTCTTCTTCCTTCTTTATAAGCTTTTTTATTTCCTTGACCTATTTTTCCCCTATGTTCTCTGGTTAATTTTTCTCCTTTTTTGACCATAAATCATTTTCAATTAAATAACAAAGCATTTTACCCATAGCTTCTGCGAGATTTTTGTCTGCCTGATAATAATGAGATGTCCCTGTAACAGGACTATAAAATATCCCAGAAGTATTTTCGCTTTTATCACAAGTCAAAGTAAGAGCTGTATTATCGTTGTTTAACCAAGCAGGTAATATCTTCCATAATTCACCAGAGAGGAAGGCGGAGCAAATTTCTAATGCTTCAACATTGGCATCTTTAAAATCAACAAAATAATTTATTTCTGGCAGGTTTGTTCTATCTTCAAACCAACTAAAAACTGAATCTTGCGGACAACCCAATTCTTTAAGCTTTTTTGCTAATTCAAGTGATACAACTAATTTTTTAAGGTTTGACATATTGATTACTATGAAACTTAAATGTTTTTTTATGGCACTTCCGACATAAAGTGCGACCATCTGCTTCCCATAATTCTTTACACGCCAGAGCACTCTGAACAGATTTAATTTTATTTTTATCAAGTATTTCTGAAAAAGAAATCGGATAATGGTCTGCGTTTAATACAACTCTTTTACCTTCTCCAGTTTTCGCTCCACAATCTACACAAATATAATTATCCCTTTGAAATATTTTATCTCGCCAATTTTTATATTCTACTAAATGTCTAATGATTGGTTGAAGTCCACTTCTGCCACCTTTCCAGTTGTAATGTTTATTGCCTCTTGTTTTTAATATCGGTTTTCCACGAAGAGCATTACCAATAGCTATTTTCGCACTCTCTGGCATTTTCTTTCCTTTCATTGAACCTACTTTGCCTTTATTAGATTTACCTATCTCGTCATTCCACTCTTGACTATGTTTCCTACCAACATTTATTTTATGACCCTTTTTAAATGGAGCAATAGGTTTATGTCCTTTTATAAATTGTCCTTTTGTATTTCTCATATACTACCAGTATAACATACTCTCTACCAAACTACAATTTAACCCCAAGCTTTTCTAAAGTCCTTGATAATTCTAAGGATGTTACGAAATTTTTATTCATTGTCTTTTACTAATAATTTAATTAATAATTTGTAAAGTTCATCTGATTGATTATCAAGATTGTTGTCTTTTAGACTCCAAATTGCAATTACTTTAATAGCTCCCTCTGTTCCTAAACACACTTCTTGAGAAAAAGCTGGTGGGCAGGTTTTAATAATAGCCAATAAAACATCGGCAAGACGAATATCTCTACCGTGAATCTCAATTTTTCTTATACCAAGCTCTTTATAAACAATACCAAAACCTTTATGATGATATTCGGCAACAAATCCCAATGGAGACCTACTAATCATTCTTACAATTAATCCATTGCTTACTCCTTCGCCAGAAAAATAACAACCTTCTTTCAACTCCATTATTTCAGGATTAGCTTCTTGTATTACTTTTTTTAGTTTGTCTATGTTCATATTTATTTAGATAAGATTTTAATTTCTATTTTGGCAACTTCTCCTCCCCACATTTTTTGAGCCATTGTTGCTTGTTTTTTAAACCAATAAATTGGAAGTTGCTTTCCGATTGTTAATGGATACCCATCTTTCCTTTTTGTTTTTATTGCCCACGCTATTATTTTTTTACCCATATATATTTAGTTAGATTTTACTTTTTCCAAATCATATTCTTTTTCCCAATAATCTAAATCTGCCTTATAAACCCTAACTTTATGATGAATGCGACAATAATGTTCTGATTTATTATTTTTTAAAATCTTTTCATTCCTGCCATAGATAATTTTACATTTTTGACACTTCCAAAGGAAATCATTTTGTATTATAATTTCTTCTTTTCTTTCTTTCTCTGGTGGTCTTCTTCTTAATATTTTATATTTCATAATAAATTTAATGTCGCAAAATTAAGTTTGTGAGACCTATCACACAAAAACTCTATAATTCTTATTTTTAATATCCTCTTCACTCAAATAAGTAGGGTTTTCTAAATCACTATGGAAATCAATCATTCTTGTTTCTATTAAAGAAGCTTCATTAGACTTTTCTTCATCTCTTGCTTCTTTTTTTGTCATTCCGCAATTCAAACAATATCTATGCCCTTTATCTTGAGCATATTGAGTTTTAAAAATATGCTTTGGTAATTTTCTACCCCAAGAAGAGCATACTCCAATATTTATATAAACTTTATATTTACTCATAATTTAATGTCGCTTTTTGTCTAATAGTGTAAGCATAATTGTTATTTATTTAGGTTAATTTTAATTCTTTATGCTCTTTATCAATTTCATTTCCAATCATATCTGATACTATTCTTGATAATTTTTCTTTAGAAATCTGAAATTCACAACTCGAACTACTACAAAAAATTAAATCACTACCTTTTTGAAATTCTAAATCTTTATTGCATTTTGGACATTTATTGTTTTTTAAATTGAACCATCTCATACTTTCTTTTTCTTTTTACGTTGTTTTCTCGTTTCATACCTATGCTCTTTCCTACGCTTTTTTTTAGAACTCATTGCTTTAAGTCTTCTATTAATTCATAAGGAAATTTAGTTAATAAAATACTAAAATCTTGCAAACTACATTTCTCTTCTGACCCTTTTTCTATCAACCAACAATCTGCTATTCTTGTTTCCTTATCAATAGATATACTCCCTAATACATTTTCTCTCAACCAAAAACCAAAATAATCTTCTGTCGGTGTAATCAGCATCCAACCATTCTCTGCTGAACCACTAAAAATAAAACCATTTTCATTGTATAAAATCGCCTGAATCGGTGAAGCTATTAATAAAAGTAAAATTGTAATTATTATTTTTTTCATATTGTATATATTTAATGGCTTAGGGCTAACAAGAAGGCACCTTTAAGGAATTGCACCTACTGGCAGAACCTTCCTTGTTAGCAGAATTTGAATTAACCCTCTGCCAGCCCTAAACCATTATTTATTATTATATTCTTTATTTTAATATCTTTTTTATTTTAGGGAGCATCTCTTCTAAAAGTTCATTTTCCATACTTCTTGATGTTTCTAAGCCGTGCCTTTCAATCCATTCATCTAAAATCTCCCACAACTTAACTTTTAATTCTTTTTCTTCTTTATCCATAATTGGTTCATAAGTCATCTCAAAAATGTCTGATTTACAGGGATAAAATTCTCCTTTAATACCTTTAATAATCCAGTCACCAGCTTGAACGTGCATTTTACCCTCTAAAGTATCAATATACCCCCAACTCATATCTCTTGGTTCCACTTTTCCCCTTTCCCAAGAAATAACGCATTCTGGCCAAGGCTTATCTTGAGGATTAAATTGTATAGCTTCAATCACTATTGGTTTCTTTTTAAATTTTTGCCATTTCATATATTTAATCTTTATTTAAGTTATTGGATTTAGGTTTTCTGTCCCAACTTATAAGGAGATGGAATCTATTATTATATATTCTTCTTGTAGCACCTCTCTCAAACACTTTTCTTATCTCAATATCTACATTATCAAGCATTATTCCGACAAATCCACGCTTTTTGCTAATGTGATGTGTTCTTGTTTCTAATCCAATTTCATTTAAAGCTTTTAATAAAGGTATCGCAATTTTATCTGCCACAAATTTCCCCGAACCAAAATCAACCATTTCTTGTTCTTCTGTTATTTCGCGATGATGATTGCAAAATTTATATTTTTTTGTTCCTTTCTTACTCATTATAATCTCTTATTCTTTATTCATCTTATCCTCACTTCTTCTTTTACATAACAAGTCACTTCATCTCTATCTTGTTGACAATAAACTGCATCTTCTACTTCATATCTTGCCCAATAAAGACAGGTATGAGAATAATAAGCACCATCCTCCCCATCAATGTATTCCTTATATACTCTTTTACAAAACTCTATTCTTTCTTGAGTTTCATACATTGGCATATTGTTCCAAATCCATTGCCCTAAAAAGAAAATCGCTATTAAAAAAGTAATTACTATCAACTTATTTTGTGATTTTTGATTTTTAACTGTCATAATCGTTTAAAAACTTCTTCAAACTTTTTAATTATTTTATTTCGACATTTTGTTTTTAATCTTTTATATACCAATTTAGCATCAGCATCTCCATGAGTTTTACAACGGAACAATATCATTCCTAATTCATTAAGGCCGAAAACCAACTGACATTCTTTTTTAAGTTTTGTTTTTTCTTCTTTGTTTTTAATGCTCATATTAAATTTTCACATCTCCAAAGCTCTTAGGCGTTTCTTTAAGTCCGCCAGTATTTGTTTTAATTATTCCCTTTTTTTTCTTATCAAGAATTTCTATTTGTTCAATATCAATAGATGCTCCATCTGGCATCTTACCTTTCTTAGTAGCTTTTGGTTTTACCTGAATTTGAATACAACCATTTAAGTATTCTATCCTCGCAACAGCAATTCCAGTAAAACCAGTTACTTTATCTCTGACTCTTTGCCCTAATTTAACGTTTGGTATTTGCATATTTTCTTAATTTTCTTATTAAACTAATTATAAAATTTATTATCCAGTCTAAAACAATATACATTGAAAGCATTGTTCCTATCACACCAGTAATCAAAAATGCTTCATCTGGAATTGGTTTGTAATAACCATATTTAATAATGACCAATCCCATAAATAATACAATCATCACCATTGCTAAAATATACATCATTTAAACATTCAATTTTTTACTCAAGTCTGCAAGATTTTTTTCTACATCTCTTTTTTGTTTCAACCATTTATTTCTCTGTCTTACTTTATAAATCCATTTAGTCGTTCCCCGCACTAAAGCTTTCTCTCCAAATTTTCTTATCAGAGGCCTTAAAGCTCTTTCTATCACTCTGTATTCTCTCTCAGCAACTCTTTTATTTATTTCTGATTTTGTAAATTTCTTAACCATAATTTTACTGAATTAAATTAGTCACTACTAAAAGCCCAAAAAAAACACAGCAAAGCTGTAAACACACCAACTGCTGGAAGAAGACTTGCTTCTTTAGTATAAGCCAACAATATAATACCTCCAATCCACAATCCTGTTAAAAAATCTAATAATTTTATTGTTCTCATAGGTCTTTAAAATATTTAATTAATAATTTTTTTACTCATCTTTGTCTTTAGGAGCCTCTAATAAACTAATATCACTAACTTCACCTTTAAGAATTCTTGGCAACATTTTCTCTTTAAACATCTGCCAAACATTCCCAACTCCCTTTCCTTTACCTAAAGCAATATGAGGCATAAACTCCTGCTCAAATTCAATTAAACCCGTATCAATGGCTTCAAATTTAGTTTTTAGATACCAATAAAAGATTCTGTATGCCTGATTTTTTCTTCTATCTTCTTCAGGCACATTTGGAATAATAATCCTAACAGGCACGGTTCCTCCAACTCCACTTGATAAAGTGATTGGTTTAAAAAATTCAAGCATTATTGCAGATGTATTTTCCTGCATTTCCATACCACCTCTCACAGCAGTCTCATAAGAAATATTAGTAAAGCGTGTTTCTTTAATTCCTTTTTCTTCTAACAATCTCATTATCTGAGCTTGAGATTTAGCCCAGTTAATGCTTGTATTTTTGTATGATTTTACATTTGTAAACATAATTTTTTATCCTTTACGAAACTCTTTTGCTTTAGGACAATCAGCAAAATGAGATGTCAGGTCTAAACAAACTGGCATCATACTTCCTTTCTTTGTAGGAAGAAACAAAATATCTTTCTCACAACTTTTACACTTTGAAAATTTAATACCCATCTTTCCTAATTTCTCTCTAATAACACCTTCAAATAATTTTAATTTTTTCAATGGATGACCATCTTCTCCAAACTCTACTCCTTGAAGCATCATCTCAATATAACTTAACATTACCATTGCTTGTCCTCTTTCTTTGCATTGTTTTTTAGGAAATTGACCATCTAAAATATCAGCCATTGTATTCCAGTATTTACTTGTTTTTCTATTATCAACCATAAATTTTATTCCTTAAAAAGTAATCCTTGATTTTCATTTATTAATTCTTTTCTTCTACACTTAGTGCAAAATCCACCCTCTGCTCTACCATATTTAAAAGTAAAGCGCTTCTTTTCACAACCCTCACAGGTATAAATATGGATTTTGCGCCATTGTATCCTATTCTTCCTTATGAATTTTTTTATTCCTTCAAACATATTCGACCTTTTTATCTCTTACTTCTCGAAGTCTTTTGCAATATTCATCATACGCTTTCTCGTAAATGCAAAACCATTTTTGTTTTTGTTCATTTTTTTCATTCCAGTAAGTCACACAATACATATATTAGCCCTTTTCACAAATTTAATTCTTGGATTTTTCATACTAATTTCTTTTGTATTTTCTCTGCATACTTTTCATTTTTAACAACCATTTCCTCACCGAGCTTTTGCAACTCAGCAATCTTAACTATGTTTACTCCGTTTCTAATACTAAAATTAATCATCTCAATTAAACCCCTCTTATTCATAATTGTTTTCTTAATTCTCTCAGGATTAAAAAGATAAAAATAACCACTACTCTTGATATACATTAAAATCTTTTTTCTTCTCATTATTGCTCTATTCCAAACAATTTTGTGAACTGAAACTACATCACCATAAATATACTTTTTAGCAACAATAATAAATTCTTTGCTATCTAAACCTATTGTTCCATAACCGTCTCTTACCCAAGAAGCATCAACAATCTCTGGAATGCCATCAAGACCTCTTCTAAGCCCAGAATAAACTCTCATTGCTTCATCTAATAAACCACTTCTGCTCTTTTTAAATTTTTTGTTCTCTAATTTGTTTTTCCACATACTTCAGGCAATAAGTTTTTTCTTCTTTCTTTCCCAATACTCTTTTGCTTTTTTTCTAAGTTTCTTTCTGTTTTTCTCACGATACCTATTCATATAATTCTTAAACTTCTCTGGATGCCTTTTCTGCCATTTCATATTGTGTCTAATCATTTTCCGTCTAAAATCTTTATGGTCAACTATCCATCTAATAAGAGTATTTGAGACTTCATACTCTTCTGCTAATAACTTTGTGCTTTGATAAGTCCCATCATACTTTCTTTTGATTACTAACTTTTGTCTTTTGGTTAATTTGCTCATATAAAAATTCGTTTAACTTTCTAACCTGCTCTTCATACCAAGCTTTTGTCTTATATGAAGGAGGCTGTTTCGTCTTTGCTCTCTTTTCGAGGGATTGATACCACTTCTCTCCTCTTTTTTTTCTAATAACCGCGTGAATAAAAGGGTCTGAATACTGATGATGCATCATATGATAGTGATAAGTAATAGGAACTCC
Source organism: Candidatus Woesearchaeota archaeon (assembly GCA_964544725.1). Lineage (GTDB taxonomy): Archaea > Nanobdellota > Nanobdellia > Pacearchaeales > GW2011-AR1 > CAZJDG01. The sequence continues at coordinate 32,391 of CAZJDG010000004.1, forward strand.
ATTATCTATGTCAAATTTCAAGTGTCCATATCTTCCTTTTGGAAAATAGTGATGCCTATTGGTCCTTTTTTTCTTCTGTCCAAAAGCAGGAGAAACTTCACACCACACACCCCATTTCTTGTCAACCGCCAATCTCCATAATCTTATCGCCTCTTTCTCAAGCTCCTTTTTTGTTCTCTTTTCCTTTGCAATACTCATAAACTTCGTTCAAATTCATCTCTTTCTCACACTTTACACACCTTAATTTTGAATGAATGCACTCGCCTTCTTTTTTAATCTCTTCTTCTCCTTGTGATTTTTCAATCAAAAATTTTTGAGAAAGCTTATACCAACTGATATTTTTTCCTCCAGGCAAAACTTCTTGCACTTTTTCAAACTCTTTAAATTTATATTTATTATAGAATTGAACACACTTATAAACGTGAGACAAAGACATATTCAAATCTTCTGCTATTATTCTCATTACGCCCTCACCATAACCTGCTTTTCCAAATCTCAATTCCTCTTCTGATATTCTTTTTCCTAATTCCCATTTACCTTTAATCAACTCCATTGCAGAAATAAACATTGATTCAACTTTTATCGCTTGGCATTCTTCAATAAAATGTTGATAAAATTCCTCTTTTCTAACTTCTACTGTAATTTTTTTCTTTTCAATTTCTGTCATAAATTTAAGTTTGTTTCTAAAATAAAAGGAATAGGATAAACATTGCTCCTACTCCTTTCTTCGAATATTTTTTTTAATTCAAAATTATTTGCATTTCTACAATCAACAGGAGGTTCTCTTCCTGCAATTAAAAACCCAACTTTATAACCACCTCTAACGCTATCGAGTAAGCTGTAAACAGGATTATGACAATGATATTCATTCCAATCTCTTTTACTTATAAATTTTACAACCCAAATAAATTTCATTGCAATAATTTTGTTTTACTTTTTTCGACTTTCTCTAAATAAATTTTGTGAATTATTTCCTCTCCTTCAGTCAATTCAATCTTTTCTATGCAACTATACCATCTCTCTTCAGGAACAATTGAAACAATATCTGATGTGCCTATAAGAACTTTTATTTGTTTATCAGATTCGGTAATTGGTATTATCACAAATTTCCTTCCTGGATTCTCAACTAATCCAACCATCAAATTTTCAGCTTCAATTCTTGTTAGATAAATCAGTTCTTTCTTATTCCTTATTTGTAGTTCGTAATAATAATTCTTGATTTTCATTTTTTTTGAATTATTTTCAAACAATCTCGTAAGACTTTATTTAATCTAATACATTCTTTTACTAATTGTTCTCTTGTCCATAAGGCAAAAAACCCTCTGTTATATTTTTTCTTTTTTGTTTTTTTCTTCATAATAATAGTTCTTTATTTTCATATTTATAAAATCGCAACTCCACTTTTTTTACTCCTATTTTGTTCTTGCTTTACAAAAATTAATAAATCTCCAAGTTTATTCTCCAGCAACCAAGGAGTGGTGATTCTTGGCGCATAAGGTTTCGAAACAATCTTTGGTAGAAACTTAATTATTTTTTCAACCTTCTCTTTTCCGTGCTTCTTAACTAAATTCTCAATTGACTTCCTTTGAGTCTTTATTGCAAATAACCTTTCCCAGCTCGGATTGACGCTTTTAAACAAATCAATTAAATCATTAACTTCCTTGCCTGTAAGTAAAGATTTATCTTTACTATTATTATTAAGTATTATTGTATTAGTATTGTTCGTGTGCTTATTTTTAACTGGTCCAGTGTCTTTTTTTAACTGGTCTCCTTCTTTTTTTAACTGGTTAAATTTTTTAACTGGTCTTTCATCAATTATCTTTAGAAGACGATATTCACTTACTTTCCCTTGTGTTTTTTTAGACTTGATAAAGTGATATTCTTCCAAAGACTTAATTGCGCCAATAACCGTAGGTCTGCTCAATCCCAAAAGTTTTGATATTTTTTCAATACTCGGATAAGATTTTTGAGTATTATTATTGGCAAAATAAGCCAATGCTAAATAAACTAATTTGGTTGTAGATTGAATGTATGGATGGTCTAACACTAACTTGTTTGCCCAAAACCATCCTCCATTTCTTGCATCTCTTATTTGTATTTTTTCTACCATATATATCTATATATCTATTTTAACTCTGTTAAAATATACGTCAATGTGTAAAACTTGTTGATAACTTAATTTTCTAATGATTAGAATTTGTTGAATAGTCTTTTCAAAAAAGACAAATCCTTAATTTCAGAAATTGTATTTTCTCTAATTGACTGCGTTTCTCTTCTTATTTTTTTCTTCAAAAGAGAATTTGTAATCACAATTAATTCTTTAAACAATTCTCTATTATCACTCTTAACAAGATATTTTTTAAGGTTATTATACATATCTTTTATTTCAACAACCAACCATTTTTCTGTTATACGAGTCTCTATATCTGTTTCTCTTGGCGTCTCATTCACCTCCATCATTCTAAAATTTTCATTATTCTCTTTGATGAAATTTACAAATGTCTGATTTTCACCAATCTCTACAATTTCTTTACTAATATTTATTTTTTCAATTTCTATTTTTTCCATAAATTTAATGTTTATTTTAATATACTTAGGGACTGATAAGGATTTGCACCTTATATGAGCTTCGGCTGTAAGATTAGTTTACCGTTCTCTTATTTTCTGCTTACAGGCAGTTAGCGTCTACCTATTCCGCCACAGTCCCATAAGCCCTACAAAGAAAGGGCTACAATTTTAAAAAGGAATTCCATCTACATTAATCTCGTCTTCTTCCAAGCCATCATCACTTTTTTTCTCTCCTTTTTTTTCTGTTTTCTCTTCTTCTCCTTTATCAGGAATAACTTTATGACCACCCTCGCCATCTTCGTTAATAATAGGAATTCCATCCTTGCTTTCTTCAGATGCTTTTTTCATTTCTTTAACCCCTGCACTTTCTTCTTTAGTATCTTCTTTAACAAACGAATCTTCTTCTCTCTTGACATTATCAGCAACTTCTGAAACTGCTTTAGCAATTTCTTCAAGACTTTCTACTTTTTCAACCCTTGCAAATTTCATTTTAAAATAGTCTTTACCTTTGCTTTTTGCCTTATAAGGAGAAATTTCTGTAATGAATTCATATGGTCTTCCATCTACTTTAAAACCATTCTGATATTCCCAATAATTCATAAGAGAACTTGGCAAGACTCCCATTTTAGCAATCTTTTTAGTTCCATCTTCAAGTAGCACTAACACATATGGCAACTGCTTGGTTTTTAAATTGTATTTTGCTTTCAAGTCTTTCCAGGGACCAACATCAATCATTTTTTTTCTTTTATCTTCTCCTGTTTCATAAAGATTAACAACATCATTTCTATTAGGGACTCCCTCATTTGTGAACATTCCTAAAGTAAATAATTTAAACTTTCCTCTCTTTAAAAGCACTATTTGAACTTTCTCTCCTAATTCTTTCACTTCACCAAGCTCATTTTTTTCACCTCTCTCTATAAGAGTAAAATTACCTTTCTGTCCATTGAATTTTAAATAAGGAGTAATGTAAATAAATCTTTGTTTAAACCCAGACTCCTCATCCATTTTTTTTCTGTCAATCATATTTTAATTTAATTTTTAAATTAATTAATTCGACTTTTAACTACATTCTTTTGACAATAAGAACAAATAGTAGCTTCCTTCGAAATCAATTCTCTACAAAACTCACAAGGCACTCCACCTTTTTTACAAAGAAGATAATAAAGAATAGCCAAAAATCCAAACAAGCAACCCATTAAAAAAGCCCACCATTTATCTTTCTCTTTTTTTTCTGCTAAAGAATAACATATTGCCGCTTCAACAATCCAAACGAATATAAATACTATCCACATAATTTTTGATTTTTAATTATTATTTACTTCAACCTTTTTTTGATAATCACACAACGAACAATCATAACCTGCTATCTTTTCCTTTTTAAGTTTTTCTTTGCCTTTACTATTAACAAATCCTGAAACTACTATTTCCAATGAGCCCTCTCCTTTACACTCAGGGCAATCAGCAAATTTAACTTTTAAATAATGATTGCCCTTATCTATCATTCTTTTTAGTCCTTTCCCATCAACTACTATCATTCCTTCTCTTATATTAATTTTGTTCGCTCTTTTATCTATTATCTCGTTTAGATAACAAATTAATACTTCTAATTCAGCTTCATCAAGATTAACAGCAATCGCCTTTGCAACTTTTTCTAAACAGAGTCCAGGATGATTTCTACTTTCACGAATAGAACTTGTAATATCCATTTCAATCATAGCCGTTTCGACTTCAATCTCTTTTTCTCTTATGTTATTCTTTTTTGCCAGTGTGTTCATAAATCTTTTCAAGAGCTTCGCTGACATTTAAGTCTGCTTCAACGTTGCCAGGAGCAAACCTATCTATCATCTTACTTGCTTGTTCAAGGCTTAATTCTCTTAAACTATTAATCTTATGAAACAATCTCAAATATAATCTTTTATTTTCTTTGAAATGTTCATCTAATAAAGTATCAAGATATTTGCGTTGTCTTGATGTAATTTTTCTTTTTTCTAACATTCTTATTTCTTTAATCCTCCCTTAATTTTCTCTATATCAAACCCATACTCTTTCATCTGAACCATTTTCTCTTCATTGTTCTTAGTCATCTCCTTGTTTTCTTTTACCCTACCTAATACTCTATTCCAACTCTCAACAATAGGTTTATATTTATCAGTATAATCTCTTGGTTTCTCAAATCCATACAGCTTAGTCAAATAAGCAGAATATTCAATCTTCCAATTCTTAGCAAATTTTCCTTCCTCCTCATCAAAAACAATGAATTTCTCCAATGGAGGTAAATTGCCTTCTCGATGATATTTCGTTAAAAGCTCAATGTCTTTTTTATATTCATCTTCTACAAAAGAAGGATTCATAACAATCAATTCTGTCATACGACAATCATCTTTACAGATATAAACTAACGCTCCCATCTCCATATTTTTTGCTTTGAGATAATGAAACAACTGTTTTCTGTGATTTACAAGAGGCAGTCCTGTTTTCTCCATCTTATCAAACATAAAAGAAGAAGTGCTTTTTATTTCCAATATCCTGCTTTTGAGTCCATTAGGATATTTTTCTTTTAAATGTCTAACAATCTTTTTTCCTGCCTTAATAAAAATTTCAGGCAATCCCATTTCTACCAAACCTTTTTCAGCTTCTTCATAGTTTGGCATTCCTCCAGCTAAATAATCTAATCTTCCGGTAACTGCCAATAAACCATCATATTGAAACTTAATCCAATCTTGCTGACTTTGAAGTATTCCGGCTCTTTTAAGAATAATTCCAACTAACCATTCCCAAATATCACCTGCTACGAATTTTCTTCTTGAACGAGCATTTGGAGGATTCGTTGGTTCTTCCCCTCTCATTTTAAGTAAAATATCAATTGGAGATTTTCCTAATTCTGAGGCCCAAAGATGGTCTCGTTTTTCATATTTTCTATCTTTCTTTTCTTCAAGAATCTCATTCCAAACCAGAGCAAGTCCCCATCGATGTTCAGACATTTTTTTTGTTTTTTCTTCCATACTTTAAGTTAAACTTAATTTTATTATGTTATTTTATCGCTTTAATTCAACGTTTAAGCGATTTTAGAACGAAAGACGATTTTACTTCAGATTGCTCTTCATTAGCTCTAATGCTTCAATAATCATTTCTGCCCTTTCGGCTCTATTTTTGTAAAAAACTAAATCACTTTCTCTTTCTTCCCTTAGTTTCTTAACCGGTTCTTCTTCTCCAACAAGATGCGCAACTTCTATTTTTGCCTTCTCAACTCCATCTACATACATTTTCTTATCTCGTTCTAAGTCTTCGATTGTTTCATTAATTCTTTTTATTTTTTCTTGATTATCCATTTTATTTTATGTTTTACTTTTTAATTATTCGACTTTTACTTATTTTAACATTGTTAAAAGAGCTATGTCAAGTGAATAACTAACAAAAAGAACATACAAACATATCTACTGATGATATTATAAGCATGACAAGAAAAATAATAATGACTTGTATTGTTGTCTTTAACCTTTTTCTTATTCTTTTTTTCCTTTTGAGGTCTTCAATCGCTTCCCAATCAACAACACCAGCCATTCTACCTTTCACAAGCAACGTGCTTAACTTGGCATACTCTGACACCTTATTCTCAATAATATCACGAGACACAAGCTGATAATAAAGCTGTCGAAGAGTCATTTTATATCCTTCATCTGCATACTCATCAATAATTTTATTGATGTTATGAAGTCGCTCAGTATTTGCCTTATTCAAATGTAAATTATCTCTGTATGCTATTTTCATATTTTTTATTATTTATTAATTGTTAATGTAATCCTTCTTTTTCCCAATTTTTTAATTTTCTTTTGAGCAAGATTTTAACTAAGAGTTCCTTGCACTTATCTGACTGATTGTCAAAGTCTTTTTTTAGATTCCAATACTTAATTATATTTTTTGTTTCTGCCCAAAGATATTCCATATTATTAGATAATAATTCAACTTCTCTTTTGCTATCTCTCATATTTATTTTAACTTGTTCTTCTAAAGCCAATAAAACATCGGCAAGACGAATAGGGCGACCGAGAATTTCAAGATATTTAGCTTGTGTCAACATTTCATAAGACCATATCTTGCCATCGCCACCTAAATACATATTACCTTTTATTTTTTGCACTATTCTATGAAGCCTATCTTGATATTTAAATTCACATCCAAACTTCAACTCCATTATTTCAGGATTAGCTTCTTGTATTACTTTTTTTAGTTTTTGTATGTTCATAGTTATTTAGATAGCTTACTTTTAGTTAATTGCATACTACAAGACACACAAAGAAATTTATCTGATTTGATTTTTCTCGGACAATGAACACATTTAACTTTTTTTGTTTTTTTACCCATATATTGTTTTGTTAATTTTTTCATAATTAAAAGTAATCATATTTTTTTAATAATTCTCTTTTTGCTGGACTGGTAAAGTGTGAAGTATATCTCTACCCCATATTGGTTATGACAGGGGCTTTCACTTTACGACTCTTTTTATTCGCCATTATTCAAAGATTATCATACAGCCCAGCAAGAAAAGAACTATCAATGATTATCTTCTCATCTTTGAGGACTTACACTACTTAATAAGTCCTCAAAGTCAGTAGCTAATCTCTTTTAATCTTCCCTGAAGCAATCAAAACTTTCTCATAGTATTTTTTCTTTGCAGTATATTTCTTAATCTGATTCCGTATTCTTTTCAATTTAGAATATTTGTTTTTGAGCAAGTCTATCACTCTCAAATATCTTTTCATTCTTATATCCACCTTTACTTCTTTGTTTTTCAACTTGGTTTCAAGAGGAGCAAAGTTAGTAGCTAATCATCAAAGATTATTTATTTAACATAAAACTTTGGATTACCATAACCTTCTTTACTATATGATAAATGTCTTTCAATATTAACAATACTTGAGCTTCTTTCTTCCCAACTTAATCTATTTAAAATCTTTTTAGCCTCCTTCTTAGCCATCTTTAAATCAGAGGCATTAACCTTTAAACTCCATCTTTTACCATTTTGACGTTTTAAATTGATTTGATATTCCATCTTTTTTTAAACTTTGATTATTTTAACATTGTTCGACTTTTGAGATAAGAGTTATTAACATCTCATCTTTCTAATTCCATTATAATCCAAATAAGACCCTATGTCAAGTGGATAAAATTCAAAACAAAACAGCCCATAAAATGAGCTGTAAACAATCTATCAATTAGCTTTTATTGGCACAAAACCAACCTGAGGGCTTAAAAGACCTTATATATATTATGACGAGAAAATTGTAATTATATTACACCTCTTCGTTCTTATTTTCTTGCCATTCTCTCCAAAATTTATCAATACCAAGACCTAAGCCAGTCAATATAGGAATAATAAATGCTTGAACTATCGGTTGGGTAAAAAATCCAAGTAACAATTCAACATTCAAAATAAGACCATTAACAAAAGCTCCTAAAAAAGCCAATACCCCACCAACTAATGCTCTTCTTAGTATTCTATGCCAAGGGTTTTCAGAGTTCAAAATTAATAACATTTTTTTGTTTTCCATACTTTATAGTTCCTTAACAAGTTTAATTATTTTACTTTTGATTTCCTCCCGACTAAGAGGAATTTTTTCACTTTCTTTTTCTTTATAAATAATACCATAAATATCACAAATACCTTTGGCAATTCCTTTTGCTATCAATGGAATATTATTTAAAACTTTCTCCATATCAGAATTACTATCAAGAAAAGCACACTCAATTAAATTCGCCCAGCAATTAGTTTTTCTTATCCAACTAATCTGTTCGTGGAAAGAAAGTATGTCTGATTTAGCCCCTCTATTTTTAATCCCAGTTGTTTCACAATAAGCATCTATTAACTGCTTTGCTTTTTTTCTTGATTTACCAAACCATCCAAAATAATAAGCTTCTGCTCCCTCTTTGCCTCCTGTATTAAAATGAATATCTAAAGCGTATCCATCATCAATTTTAAATGCTCTTTGATTT
>CAZJDG010000005.1:0-9240 GCA_964544725.1 Candidatus Woesearchaeota archaeon
CACACCAGTTCCATCTCTTACATTTGCATAAGCAAAAGTTCCAAGTCCTGTTAATTGTTGCATCGTATCATTTTGATAAGTTCCTTGAACTGCTGAAAATGCTGTCCCATTTGACATATTTAAAACACTATTTGCTCCAGCTCCCCTAATGAAGATACCCCTCAAATCAGGAGTTCCATCTGTGCCGTTAGCAGGAATCCAATCTGTTGGACATGACGCTCCACTAAAAGCTGAAACCATTCCTGAAGGAACACTAATTATTCTACCTGAAGAATCAGTTAAATTACCAGTAATATTGATATTTCCTTCAACAGTAAGATTACTTGATATCTTAACGAAACCATCAACAATATTATCAATAATTTCTCCTAATCTAAAAGTAATCTTGTCTCCAAGAGTAAAGTTACCAGTAACGTTTGCATATCCTCCAATAGTTAGATTATTCGTAACTTCTAAATTTCCAGTAATATTCGCATTTCCACTTACATTCAAATTCTCAGCAGTCACATTTCCATGAGTTCCATTTGTTGTATGCTCTTGCAATAGGTAATTATTCAATATCGTTCCCCAATTACTTTCACCAATTGTTGGCAAAGCCCCAGAAGCAAAACCAGTAATCGAGAAATCGCTTTGCAAGAAGAAACTTCCAATAAATATCCCTAAGAAAAGAACTGAAAATAAAGCCACGAAAGTTTTAATTCTTCTAGACTTTTCTATCTGTAATTCCCTATGTCTTCTTATTTTTTGAATTGAATAATTTATGTTCATTTTTTACTCAGCTCCTTAATTTGGCCACGCTTGGACGAATTTTCTTTAGCGAGTTCCTTTATTTCTTCGAGAATGGCTTTCACAGGATCTTTTAATTTGTAAATAGTTTTTCGGGCGTCTTCTTGAGACATTTTCATCTCAAGCCAGCCAGATTTTCTAAGCCCAGAAAGAGTCATAGAAATAGATTTGTCGTCGGTAAAAAATGATTCCGCTTGATCTTTTGTAAATTCTTTGTCTTTGAATTTAGTCCAGAGTCTAGAATAACGCTTCATAATCCACTCTGGTAAATGTTTGGTCATTGAGGCCTCAAGTATATAAGCTATAAACTTATTAAATAAGCTATATACTTATATAAGAAAACGTATTTATAAGGCTTTTTATTTGTAAAAGTAGTAGGAAAGTTTATAAATAGTTATACATTAGTCTAATTAAAATATAACTATTGGTTAAAATGACAGTTGAAGTTAAAACAAAGAAGTGGGGAAATTCTATAGGTGTTGTATTACCTAAGGAATTAGTTGAAAAACAGAACATCAAAGAAAATGAGAAAATAATGATAAACATAATAAAAGAAACAGACCTATCAGATATTTTTGGCTCTTTAAAAGGAAGAATAAAAATTAACAGCCAAAAATTAAAGGATTTATTAAGAGAAGAAGAAGCTGAAGCAGAAAAAAGAAAATGGGGGAAATAAAAAGCTATTTCTTTGATACATATGCTTTTTTGGAGATAATAAGAGGAAATAAAGATTATGAACCCTATAAAAAAGGTCAAATTGTAACTACAAAGTTAAATTTAATGGAATTACATTATTCCTTATTGCGTACAGTTGGAAAAAAAGAAGCAAATTTTCATTATGATCGTCTTTTAGATTTAGTAATTGAAATTTCTGATGATGCAATAAAACAAGCAAATGAATTTAAATTCTTATATAAAAAAAGAAAATTATCTTATGTTGATTGTATTGGTTATATAATGGCAAGAATAAATAATATAAAGTTCCTCACAGGAGATAACCAATTTAAAGATTTGGAAAATGTTGAATTTGTAAAATAAACTATTTTTTCTTTCTCAATCCTTTCGTTTGACTTTTAGGCGAACGAGTGGACTTTCCAAGTCCTCTCAAAGTTCCACTGATTTTTTCAACAAACATTTTTTCAGGATAAACAACTAAACTAGCCCTTACAGAATCAACTGCTTCACGATTTATAGAAATAATTACAGAATTTTTTTCTGTTTTTATCCATCCCAAACCAACTTTTGACATTCCTAAAACTCCAACAAAATCAGTGATTGCTTTTTCAATATTGGACTTTAAATTTTTTCCCCTAACAATTAAATATCTCTTGTTTTCTCGCATACTTGGTTTCAATGATTTCATGAGATAAAGAATGAAAAAAGGATTATTAAAAGTTATGAATAATTAAAGTCCGTGAAGTTCAGCCACAAAATCAAACTTGTCTATTGAATTTTCTAAATCTTGAAGTGTGTTATGATTTTCTGGACATATTACAAAGCCATGAAATAATGGTAAAAGCTCACTAAAACAAGAATGACGGATTACGTGAGATTTTCCTTGGGTATCTGTATCAACATTTTTTCCAAACTTTCTTATAGAATATTCTGTAATTCTATTGAGCATTTCCTGTACTTTTTCTCGAGGATTCCCCTTAGTTTCCAAATCGCCAACATATGTGTGAAGATATCCTAATAGTTCAGGCCCGTGCCTACATAATCTCAATCCTTCAATGAATCCCTGAGAAAGCTCATACTTTGGACTACTGTCTTCAAATATTCTTTTAATTCCTAATTCAACTAACTGTTTTTTAGTCATATTTTAGTCATTATTTATCGATTTTTAAACTTATTGTAAAGGTTTATAATAATCTAACTAATGTAGGAATATGGTAAAAATTATCGACATTAGTGGAAAAGAACAAAATGTAAAATGTATTGCCTGCGCTATTCAAAAAAATAAAGTTGAACTTCCTGTTGAAAGAATAGGGGAAACAAAAAACTTTGTAGTCGAACAAGATTTTGAATGGCCAATTGAAGGATTTTTGATTATTGCCTCAAAAAGACATATACATTCAATTTTAGAATTTAATAAAGAGGAAGAAAAAGAGTTTTTGGATTTCCTTAAGAAAAGTAGAAAGTTAATGAAAGATATTTTGGGAGTAGAGAAAGTTACAATAGTTCAGGAAGAAGACAGTTCAACTTCCCATTTCCATGTTTGGCTTTTTCCTTGGCATGATTGGATGAAACCTCATGGACAGAAATTACAAGATATAAAGAATTTAATGAAATATGCCAAAGAAAATTTTTCAGATAAAGAACATTTAGATAAAATCAGAAAAATTGGAAAAGAGTTAAAATCTAAATTCTGATACCGCTATAACTTTTTAAACTTCTCTTTTCTTTTAAGAAAACAAAAAGAGCAAAATGATATTTAAATTAAATTCTCCATGTTTAACCAAAGGGAAGGTTAAGCTAAGGAAACTAAAAGGAAGGTTAAGCTAAGGGAAACTTGGTTCCCTAGCGTGTCTCGCAATGAAAGTTTATACTATTGGAGGAGTTAATGAAGTCGGAAAAAATATGACTGTTATAGAAACAGGGGAAGATGCATTTATTTTTGATTGTGGATTGCATATACCTGCGATTATAGAATTACAAGAAAACGAAAGAACAAATAAACAAGATTATGGTGAAAAAGCATTAAGGATCAAAGGGGCTGTTCCAAATGATCTAATTTTAGATAAATTAAACATTAGACAAAAAGTTAGAGGAATTTTTTTAAGTCATGCTCATTTGGATCATGTTGGCGCTGTCCCATATATCGCATATAGATATAATGCGCCTGTTGTAGGTTCTCCATTTACAATTTCTGTTTTGAAGAAAATAATGTCAGACGATAAAAAAGTAATTCCTAACAAATTAATTTCCGTTAATATAAATTCTTCAGTTACAATCAAAGGAAAAAGCGGATCTTATAGAGTCGAATTCATAAATATGACTCATTCAACTCCTCATTCAACCATGGTTGCTTTACATACTCCTGAAGGGGTAGCTCTTTACGGAAATGATTTCAAACTTGATAACACTCCAGTTATAGGAAATCCTCCAAATTATCAAGCATTAAAAAAAATTTCAAAAGAAGGAATTAAAGTTGCCATAGTTGACTCTCTCTACAGCGGACACGCGATAAAAACTCCCAGTGAAAAAGTTGCTAGAAGTATGGTTGAAGAAGTATTACTTACAGTAAGAAATGAAAAATCAGCTATTTTCGTTTCAACGTTCTCATCACATATCGCACGGTTAAAGAGTATAGTTGAATACGCTAAAAAATTAGATAGAGAAGTTTTATTTGTTGGAAGAAGTCTAAACAAATATGTTTCGGCAGGAATGGATGTTAATGTAGTTCCATTCAGAAAAGATATTAAATTAATTTCATATAGAAATCAAATACAGTCAGCTTTTAGAAAAGTAGGTAAAAATCCAGGAGATTATCTTGTTGTTTGCACTGGACATCAAGCAGAACCTGGAAGTATTTTAGATCGAATGTCCAGAAAACAATTCCCATTCGAATTCAAAAAAGGAGATAATTTAATCTTTTCTTCAAAAACAATCCCCGTTCCAATAAATATAGAAAACAGAGAAAATATGGATAAAAGATTCAGAAAAACAGGAGTTAGAATTTTTGATAATATTCACGTTTCTGGTCACGGAGGAAGGGAGGATTTAAGAGATTTAATTACTTTAATTTCCCCAGAGCACATAATTCCATCCCATGGTTCTACAGAGCAAATCTCTCCTCTAATAGAATTAACTTCTGAATTAGGTTACAAAAAAGATAAGCAAGTTCATTTAATGAAGAACGGCCAAAAGATTGAACTGTAAACACTAATTTTTAAAAGTAGCTTAACTTATTATCTTAATGGTTAAAGAAGACATTATTGGTGGACTTGTGCTTGCTATTCAGAAAGGAGAAAATCTAGAACAAGCTATGGCGAGTTTTTTTAATGCGGGTTATAAACGTGAAGAGATTCAAGAAGCCGCAAGAATATTACAATCTTCCCCGGATACTCCTATTCCCGCTCAAAAACCGATTTTTAAAAAACTTTCTTCCCTTAATCTTTTTAATAAACAAACCCAACAAATTCCTACAAATAAACCTTTAATACCAGTATCAAAAACAACTAAGAATCTGAAACCTTCCCCTCAACAGCCGACTAGAGCCACACCTCAATCAGTATCTTTATCCCAACATTTAGAAGGAGTCGAAGATCCCTCAAAATTACCTCCAGCCCAAGAATCTATTCAACAACCTACAACCCCTCAACCAATACCTCCGGTTCAAACTCCTCAACCTTTCAAAGGAACTTCTTTAGAATCACGTTACGAATCTCCAAAGAAAAGTCCAAGATCAATTATAATAATAGTCTTATCTATACTATTAGTTTTGCTAATTTTATTCTTGGGAGGGGTATTCTTATTCAAAGACGCTTTAATAGAACTGTTCAATAATTTGTTTTAAAATGTCTGAAATTTACTCTCCCTCAGAAGATTCTTATTTATTATCAAGAATTTTAGAAAAACAAATCCCCAAATTATTAACAAAAAACAAAAATCTAAAATTTTTAGAGATTGGTTCTGGATCGGGAATTCAACTTCAAACTGCCCTAAAAATTGGAATTTTAAAAGAGAACATTCTTTCTTTAGACATAAATTCAAATGCCGTGAAAGAATGTAAGAGATTTGGATTCAACTCTATTAAGTCAAATTTGTTTGAAAAGGTAAAAGGAAAATATGATCTTATAATCTTTAATCCCCCTTATTTCCCAGAAAATAAGAAAGAATCAGTGGATTCAAAATTAGCTACAACAGGTGGAAAAAAAGGAAGCGAATTAATTAATAAATTTTTGAAACAATCAAAGAAACATCTAGAGAAAAAGGGAAAAATATTATTGTTAACAAGTTCTTTTACTAAAGGAATAGACTTTTTAGACCACAAGAAAAAAATTATTGGGAAAGAAAATTTGTTTTTTGAAAAACTATTTGTTTGGGAATTGACTAGGTAAGCTAAATTTCTCTTTCTTAACGATGCGTATGTTAATCGCTTCACAACAATCATTTTTAAAAACTTAAATAAAAATTACAATCTATGGTGAAGTTTGGACATATTGCAGATGTTCATTTAGGGGGATGGAAACAAGAACCCCTTAGAGATCTTAATTTTAAATCATTCCAAAAATCATTGGATATTTGCATAAATGAAAAAATAGATTTTTTAGTGATAGCTGGCGATTTATTTGATACGGCTTACCCTCCTATAGAAATTCTTAAGGAAACTTTTTCAGAATTTAAGAGATTAAAAGAATTAGGAATTCCTTGCTTCATCATTTCTGGTTCCCATGATTACTCCATTTCTGGAAAAACATTTCTTGAAGTTTTGGAGAAGGGGGGCCTTTGTAAAAATGTTGCGGATTTTGAAGAAACTGAAAACGAAATTATTCTAAATCCTACACGGCATGGAGAAGTTACTTTCTATGGGTTCCCTGGGAAAAAATCAGGATTAGATGTAAAAGATTTAAAGAAGATAAAATTAAGAGATGCTCCCGGATTCAAAATTTTAATGCTCCACACAACACTTGATAAAGCAGTTGGAGATCTTCCAATAGAATCTGTAGAAGCGGATTCTCTTCCTGAAAGCGATTATTGTGCTCTGGGCCATATCCATATAAGACTCAAATACAAAAATTTTGTTTATCCTGGGCCAATTTTTCCAAATAATTTCTCAGAATTAGAAGACTTAAGCCATGGGAGTTTTTGTATAGTCGATACTCAAAACGAAATTTCTATGAGGAGAGTGGAAATTCCCTTAAAAGAAACTGAATTAGTTAATGTGGAAATAAATGATGGTTTAACTGCAACAGAAGAAATAATTTCTGAATTAAAAAATAGAAACATTAGGGATAAAATAGTTCTTCTTAGAGTAAAAGGATTATTAGAAAATTCTAAACAATCAGATATAAATTTTGCTAAAATCGAAGATTTTGCTAAACAAAATGGAGTTTATTTTTTATTAAAAAACACCCATGAACTTAAAACAAAAGAACTTGAATTTGAAATTGATATCGGGGATTCAGAAAGTCTCGAAGAAGAAATGATAAAAATATATTCTGAAAAAAACCCTTCGGATTTGGACAAACTAATTCCTTCCCTTATGACTTCACTTTCAATTGAAAAAGAAGAAGGGGAAACAACTGATAATTTTACCACTCGCCTTTTTGGAGAATCTAGAAAAATAATTGGAATTTAAAATGAAAAAGATATTAATCGTAGGAAATGGGGGAAGAGAACATGCATTAGGGTGGAAATTAGGACAGAGCGAAGAAGTCTCTGAAGTAATTTTTGCTCCTGGAAATGCAGGTACTTCGGAAGGTAAAGGGAGAAATCTTCCTATTGATGGAACAAAAAGCACTAATTTTAGAAAATTGACTGATCTTGTATTTTCGGAAAATGTAGATATGGTAATAGTTGGTTCAGAAACATCTCTTGCAGAAGGAATAGTTGATTATTTTAATTCCAAGGGCTATAACAGAATATTTGGCCCTACTAAAAAGGCTACTTTATTAGAGTCAGATAAATTTTTTTCATTTGATTTAATGAATTCTCTAAAAATACCTCAGGCAGAATCAATAAAGTGTTTTACAATACAAGAGACAATAAAAGCAATTAATGAAATTGGATCAGAAAGAGGAGTTGTCATAAAAGCTAGAGGATTAACTGGGGGAAAAGGAGTGACTGTTTTTGATTCTAAAGAAGAAGCAATCCAAGGGCTGGCGTCTTACGATGAAAAATATGGATCAGAAGTTTTAGTAGCGGAAAGACTATTCGGAGAAGAGTTCTCAGTATTTGGTATTTCAGATGGGACCAAAATTCTTCCATTAGAAATCCCACTACAGGATCACAAACCTTTACTCGATGGAGATAAAGGTCCAAATACGGGAGGCATGGGGGCCTATGGTCCAGCACCAATAGCGTCTAGGGAAACTGTGAGAAAAATCTCGGAGGAAATAATGAACCCTATGATTTCAAAAATGAAATCTGATGGACATGAGTATAAAGGATTTCTTTATGCTGGAATGATTATGACTAAACAAGGTCCAAAAGTTATTGAATTTAATGCAAGATTTGGCGACCCAGAATGTCAGCCTGCAATGATGTTAATAAACGAAGGATTATATGAATCTCTTTCTCTCGCACTTGAAGGAAAATTAGATCAAGCCAATATAACGTTTAATCCAGGATCATCTTGCTGTGTTGTTTTGGCATCTAAAGGATATCCCAACTCATATGAAGAAAGTTTTTCTATATCTGGTTTGGAAAAAGTAGACAAAATGGAAAATATTAAAGTATTTCATGCAGGAACCAAGTTAAGAAATGAAAGAATATTAACTAAGGGGGGAAGAGTTTTAGGGGTAACAAGTTATTCTCCTCAAGGAATTATTGGCGCACAAAAATTAGTTTACGAAGCAATCTCAAAGATAAATATTCCAGGAGGATTTCACTATAGAAAAGATATTGCAGATAAGGCATTAGGAAAAAATAATGAAACTTAAAAAGATAATCTTGAATAATATTAGAAGTTATGAAAATCAAGAAATTGATTTTCCAGAAGGATCTACTTTGTTATCAGGGGATATTGGTAGTGGAAAAACTTCTATTCTTTTGGGAATTGAATTTGGTTTATTCGGATTGCAGCCTGGACAAAAAGGAAATTCTTTATTAAAAAATGGAACTGATTCTGGAAAAATAAATTTAGAATTTGAAATTGATGGGAAAAATGTAAAAGTAGAAAGAAGTCTAAAAAGAGGGAAGTCAATTTCTCAAGATTCTTGCATTCTAGATATTGATGGTGAAAGAAAAGAGTTGTCTGTAATGGAATTAAAAAGTCAAATTTTAGGTTTGTTGGATTACCCAAAAGAATTCTCAAAAAAACAAAACTTATTGTATAAGTTTACAGTTTATACTCCCCAAGAGGAAATGAAACAAATAATTCTGCAAGATTCAGAAACCAGAATAAATACTTTGAGACATGTTTTTGGAATTGACAAATATAAAAAAATCTTGGAGAATACTTCAATCATTACTTTAAAAATAAGAGAAGAAAGAAGAGTGAATGAAAGTATAGTCCGGTCTCTTGAACAGGATAAATTAGATTTAATTTCAAGAGAGGATGAATTGGAAGTCAAACAATTGAACCTTGTTTCTGTAGAAAAAGAACTTTTTTTGAAATCAGAAGAAAGAAAAAAAACTCAAGAAGAAAAAGATGGTATTTCATTACAATTAGAAGAAAAAAGAAAAATTCAACAAGAAATAGAAAAACAAAAGATAATCCTTTCAACAAAAAAAGAATCTTTGACAAACAATTTAAAATTAATTGAACAATTAAAAATTCAAATAAAAGAA
>CAZJDG010000005.1:9340-17749 GCA_964544725.1 Candidatus Woesearchaeota archaeon
ATCTTTGACAAACAATTTAAAATTAATTGAACAATTAAAAATTCAAATAAAAGAAATAGAGGATTTGAATTTTGATGAACTAGAACTATTGAAGTTTGAAAATAAGTTAAAACAATTAAAACAAGAAAAAGAAGAAATTAACGAAGAAAACATAAAGGTAAGCTCAAAAAGAAATTCCTTTGTAATTAAAATTAACGATTCTGAAGATTTGATTAGAAAAATTCAACATTTAGAGAATTGTCCAACTTGTTTGCAAAATGTTGATATTTCTTATAAAAGAAATATCTTGGATAAACTGAATTCTGAAATTGAAGAAAATAAAGAGGGAATTGCATTCATGGAAAATGAAAAACAAATAATTGTTGGAAAATTATCTAAAAATAATTTGGAAATTTCTTTACTTGAAAATAAAATTCAAGAATTAAATATGCTAAAAATGAGGATGCAAGGATTAATCGAGAAAAAAACAAGAATGGATGAAATTGAAGAAAATAATGCCCAATTAGGAAATGAGATTGTTTCATTAAACAAGGGTATACTCTCTCAAGAAACCTTTCTTTTACAGTTTAATGAATTAAATGAGATTTTCGAGAAGAAGCAATTAGAATTTGATGAATCTATGAGGGAGGAAAAATTAGCTGAGATAAGGTTTGCGGAATTAAGAAAAGAAATTGAAGTTTTTTCAAGATATCTAGAAGATTTGAGAAAGAAAATAACTAATCTAGAAGTCCTTGAAAATAAAATCAAATATCTAACTGAATTGGATAATTGGTTTTCCCAAAAATTTTCTCCATTAATCTCTTTTATTGAGAAAAATGTTATGCTTAAACTTAAATCAGAGTTCTCAAAACTCTTTTCAGAATGGTTTTCGATGCTTGTTTCAGAGGACTTTAATGTCCGACTTAGCGATGATTTCACACCTATTATTGAACAAAAAGACTATGAATTAGATTATTCTCAGCTTTCGGGAGGAGAAAGAACCGCGATTGCTTTAGCTTATCGTCTTTCTTTAAATCAAGTGATCAATTCTTTAATGAGTAAAATAAAGACAAAAGATTTAGTCATCCTCGATGAACCAACAGATGGTTTTTCAGACCAACAGCTTGATAAAATGCGTGATGTTTTGTATCAATTGAATGCAACACAAATAATAATAGTTAGTCATGAGCAGAAAATTGAAGGTTTTGTGGACAATGTGATAAAATTTAAAAAAGTTGACGGAATATCTGTTAGGGAGTGATTTTTCCCTTCTTCTTTCTTAAACGATGCCTACTTGTGCCCCTTGAAGGTATGCATAATGGCTATGCCAATCGCAACCACAAAATTTATAAAACGATTATTCTCTAGATTATCAATAAATTCTATGAATTTTATTCTAAGTGAAGCAATTTTAAAATGGATCAAGAATTAAAGAACTCAATTTTGAAGACAGGTACGACAATTCTAGGAATTGTCTGTAAAGACGGAGTTGTAATGGCTTCTGACAGACAAATTACTGCAGGAAATCTTGTAGTTGGAAAGAATTATCTAAAAACAGTACCTATCAATGATTATTTACTAGTTTCTTTTACAGGGATGGTTTCAGATGCTCAAAGAGTGCCCAAAATATTGTCTGCAGAATTGAAATTAAAAGAATTAAAGTCTAGGTCAAGACCTACAGTTAAACAATCGGCAAGTCTTCTTTCAAGCCTGAGTTATCATGGAATAAGACAACCTTCTATGATTCCTCAACAAGTAGGATTTTTACTTGCAGGATTCAACGAAGATGGTTCTGTAGTGCTTTATTCAATTGAGGCTGCAGGAAGCATAGTCAAAGTAGAAGACTATGATGCAAACTTTGGAAGTGGTATGCCTTATGTTTTGGGTTTACTTGAAAGGCAATGGAAAAAAGGAATAAGCATGGAAGAAGGAATAGAGTTAGCAAAAGAAGCTTTGAAATCTTCAACACAAAGAGATACTGGAAGTGGTTATGGAATTGATATTTTTACAATAACGAAAGACGGAATCAAAAAAGTGGTTGAACAAACAATTGAGCCAGATTATCAAGACGATAAAAAAGAATAATTTTCACATTATTTTTAATTAATTTAGTTTAAGTTCTAAAAAATGGACATCTTAAAAAAAATAACAGATCAACTTAAAGAGAAAATTACCGAAGCAGGCTTTGAAGGTGCAAACATAGTTCTCTACACAATTAATGAGAATTTCTTCAAAGATGGTGAAAGTGAAATCAAGAGAATTGTTAATGAAATCAAAAAAAGAATCGAGCTTAGAGCAGATGAAAAACTCCTTTTAGATACTGAAAAAGCAGAAGCAGAAATTAGAAAAATTGTCCCAGAAGAAGCAGAAATTACAGAAATTATTTTTGATAGGCATAGAAGTATGGTTTTAATTGAAGCAAAAAAACCAGGACTAGTAATCGGAAAACAAGGATCGATTTTAGAAGAAATCAAAAAACAAACTTTTTGGACTCCTCAAGTTCAAAGATCTCCAGCGATAAAAAGTAAAATTGTAGAAAATATTAGAGAAGTTCTTTATGCAAATAATAATTACCGAAGAAGATTCTTAAATTCAATTGGGAAAAAAATATACAAAGAATGGAATCCTGAAAGAAAAGACGAATGGGCGAGACTTACTTTTTTAGGATCTGCAAGACAAGTCGGAAGAAGTTCTATTTTGTTACAAACTCCAAACTCAAAAATTCTTTTAGATTGTGGAATTGATGTTTCTTCGTCAGGAGAAAATAGGTTCCCCTATTTCAACATACCTGAATTTGATTTAGATCAATTAGATGCCATAGTTTTAAGTCATGCTCACACAGACCATTCAGGTTTTATTCCCTATCTTTACAAAATGGGGTATAAAGGACCGGTTTATATGACTACTCCTACAAGAGATGTTAGTGCATTACTTGCTTTAGATGCTATAGGAGTTTCCTATAAACAAGCAGAAAAACCCCTTTTCAGCTCAACAGATATTAAGGAAATGGTCAAACATAGTGTTTGCCTGAATTACAATGAAGTTACAGATATCACCCCTGATATAAGAATTACATTCTACAACGCAGGACATGTTCTTGGAAGTGCTATGGTTCATTTAAACATTGGAAATGGCTCCCATAATCTACTTTATACTGGAGATTATAAATACGGAAAATCTAGACTTTTAGATCCTGCTGCAACCTATTTCCCAAGATTAGAATCAGTTATTACTGAATCTACATATGGAGGTAAGGCAGACACTCTACCTCCAAGAAAAGACGCGGAAGATGAACTTCTGGGTTTGATTAACAAAACATTGGATCGCGGAGGTAAAGTTTTAATCCCTGAATTAGGATTAGGAAGAGCGCAGGAAACTATGCTTATTCTTGAGGATGCAATTCGTATAGGAAAAGTGAAAAAAGTCCCAATTTATATTGATGGGATGATATGGGACATCAATGCAATTCATACTGCTTATCCTGATTTTTTGAGCAATAGTTTAAAATCTTTAATCTTCCAAGATAAAAATCCATTTACATCAGAAATCTTCTCTAGAGTAGGAAGTCCTCAAGAAAGAAAAGCAGTCTGTGAAGGTGGTCCATGTGTTGTTTTAGCAACTTCTGGAATGCTTACGGGTGGTGCTTCAGTTGAATATTTAAAAGAATTTTCAGGAAGCGAAAAAAATTCATTAATTTTTGTTTGTTACCAAGGTTCAGGTTCATTAGGTAGACAAATTCAAGATGGATTGAAAGAAACAAAAATGGTTGTAAATGGGAAAGAAGAATGGGTAAAGATAAATTTAGAAGTTCATAATTCAGTTAGGGGATTAACTGCTCATTCTGGAAGAAATGAAATTATGTCCTTTTTTAGCAGAATAAGTCCAAAACCAAAAAGAATAATCATAAATCATGGTGAGGTTTCAAAGTCAATTGATTTAGCATCTTCTCTTTACAAAATTCATAGAA
Source organism: Candidatus Woesearchaeota archaeon (assembly GCA_964544725.1). Classification (GTDB taxonomy): domain Archaea; phylum Nanobdellota; class Nanobdellia; order Pacearchaeales; family GW2011-AR1; genus CAZJDG01. The sequence goes on from CAZJDG010000005.1 coordinate 13,287, forward strand.
TCGAGACAAATGTTCCAAGAGTTTTAGAAACTTTAAAATTGAAATAAGAGTTTTTAAAAACCACATCCTCTTTTTTGTTCTATGAAGAATTCAGAAAAGAGATCCCTAAGAAATATTTTTTATGCTTTGTTAATCGCTTTTGCAATCATTTCTTTTTGGAGAGGAGTCTGGGGTTTGATGGACTTGTATTTATTTCCAAATAACTATACTTTAAGTCTTGCAATATCTCTCTTAATTGGAATTGTAATTCTTTATTTAATAAAAAATTTGGTTATAAGAAAAAATGAAACATAATTTGAAGATTACTGGAATTCTTCTTGGGATGTTCATAATAACTCAATTTATAGGGATTTATGTTGTTGATTTTTACTCTCCCGTTAAGATTGTTGATGGTCAAGAGATAAATCGTTCAGAAAATTCTCTTCCTTATGGTTTCGAACAACCCGAGTTAAAAGATTCTACTGAATTTAATTTTGCATTTTTATCAATCCTAATAGCCTTTGCAATTGCAATATCTTTGCTTTTATTATTGACAAAAATCAATGCTGCATTTTTCTTGAAACTTTGGTTTTTCATAGTGATAATTGCGGCTCTAGGAATTTCACTAAATACTTTCTTCCCAGATTTCCAATACAAAATGCTAACAATCTTACTACTCACAATTCCTTTAGCTTTCATAAAAATATATAGACATGAATTTTGGGTACATAATCTTACTGAGCTCTTAATTTATCCAGGAATTGCAGCAATCTTTGTCCCAATGTTAAACTTATACACAATTTCATTTTTATTAATTTTAATCTCAACTTATGATATGTGGGCAGTTTGGAAATCAGGGATTATGCAAAAAATGGCAAAATATCAAATAGAAAGTTTGAATGTTTTTTCGGGATTTTTTATACCTTATATGTCAAAAAATGTAAAATCAAAAATAAAAGCGATGAAAAAATCAGAATTAAAGAATAAGAAGTTTAAGGTTAATGTCGCAATTCTTGGAGGGGGAGATGTTGTTTTCCCAATAATTGCCGCAGGAGTCGCGTTAAGGGAGTTTGGATTTACAAGTGTTTTAGGGGCCCCAATTCCATTAGCTTCATTATTCATCGCTTTAGGTGCAGCTTCAGGATTAGGAGCATTATTTATGTTTTCAGAAAAAAAGAAGTTTTACCCTGCAATGCCCTTCATTACTGCAGGCATTTTTATAGGGATGGTACTGAGTTATTTATTTCTTTAAAACTTATCTTTTGTAATTACTATCCAAAGGTAACAAATAGCAATCTTTATAAAGACTTTCAGAATTTAGATTTTATGTTAGTAAAACAAGAATTAATTGGAAAAGTGAAGGATTTATTTGGTTTAAATATTTATGAGACTAAAGTCTGGTTAGCATTACTCCGGAAAGGAATAGCCTCAGCTGGAGAAGTTGCTTCAATCTCAGGAGTTCCAAGAAGTAGAACTTACGATGTTTTAGAAAACTTAGAAAAAAAAGGTTTCGCAATAGTCAAATTAGAGAAACCAGTAAAATATATCGGTGTTAAACCGCAAATAATTTTAGAAAAAATAAAGAACAATGTTAAAAAAGACGCAGAAGAAAGAGTAATAGAGTTAACAAAGATAAAGGATTCTGACGAATTTGCAAAATTAGAAACACTATATAATACAAATGAAAATACATCTAACAAAGAAGATTTCTCAATATCCTTAAAAGGAAAATCAAATATTTCAAATCATTTAAGGGAAGTTTTGAAAGGCGCTAAACAAGAGGTTTTAATCTGCACTGAAACAGATGATATAATTCCAAAATTAAAATTGTTTCAGAAAACTTTTGAGATACTTAAGAAAGAAAATGTTAAGGTTACAATGGCCTTATCTGGGGAAGAAAAAACAATAACAAAATTATCTACGGATCTTGGAATAAAAATCCAAAAAGTGAATGTTAACGCAAAATTCTTTATTATTGATAGAAAAGAAATAATTTTTTATTTATCTAAAAAAACTGATGAAAATGATTTAGCAATTTGGCTTAATTCGGAATTTTTCGCTCAAGCATTCGCATCTCTTTTTGAAAAAGCTTTGAAATTAGTTTAAAATGGGTAAAATAAAAGACTGGTTAAAATATAATTCAAAATTGCATTTAGTTGACTCCACTTCAATGGTTGCGATTGGAACACCTATTTCTGCAGCTATGGAAGTTGGTATTGCTGGAATGTCTGACGATGTTTCTTTTAATGCAAGATTAATTGCAGCAGGTCTTGCATATGGGGGGATGGGATCTCTTTTTTCTAGGGGAAGAGATTTATGGAGAAAAGGGTTTGGAGTTACAAACCAAACAAAAGAAAAAATTCAAGGAATGCATGATATTGCTTATTTTACTTCTGTTAATTTAGCCTTTAGCCCCTTATTTTATTATGCTTCTGGCTCAAGAGATTTAAAAGAGATTACATATGGCACTCTTGCTGCAGTAGCTTTGAATATTTCTTTAGGATGGCCTGCAGGTTTTACTATCGATACAATGAGGGCTCTAGCAGGGATAAAAGAATCAGAAAGACTTCCAACCAAAGTAAAAAATCTTAATTCTAAAACAAAAAAATCATTAGTTGCATTAGCTATTGTGGGATCTTTAGCTATAACTGGTGGAATTTATGGTTTAACCAAGGACGAAGTAGTTAAAGAAAAACTACTAATTCCTGAAAAGTTAGAACAAACCCAAGAAATTAGTTATTCTCCAAGAAATTTAGAATCTAATTTAATTTAAAATTCTAAATGATTCTATACTCATATCTTTTAATTTATTTTTGTTCTTAGAACTCCATGCTTCTAAAAATTGTTTTAAATCAAAGTTAATTTTTTCTTTAGAATAAATTCTCCCTTTTTTCACGATAGTTTTTTTGTGAGCTTTTCTGAATTTTTTAACATTTTCTTTTTGTGAAATCTCTGGACCTTGAATTAATATTTCTTTCTTGTTTTTAGTAACAAAGAAACAGATTGCATCTTTCCCATTTGAATATTCAAAATCCCTTTTCTTAATTTCAAAATATTTTTCTAATTCTTTTCCTAAATGCCCATAGAATTTTTTTAATTTACTTCCTGCAATACTTCCTTTCTGTTTTTTTGTTCCAATTTTTATTAATACAAATTCTAATTTTTTTCTTTTAGCCTCTTTACTGATTTTTTCAAAATTGAATTTTTTTTCATTGAATACTATTTCATTAGGATTTTTCAAAAAATTACTGGCTTCTCTCTGAAGTTTGTTAAAAGTATCGTTAGTCAATGCAGCAAGCACATTTCTATGTTTATATGTTGGATCAACAAGAACTATTGGTGAACTCAATTTAGCGGCATTCAAATCCATAAGGATTTCTCGTTTATTCTTAAATTGTTTTTCAATATCAATGATAACTTTATTTTTTTCATTATGTAGTGCTTTAAGGAATTTAACAAAACTCCCATAGTAATAAATTAATAATTCAAGGGAATATCCTGAAAATCCTCCTATGTGGGATTCAGCGCCATAAAACTTATTTGCATAACAGAAAGCTTTTGCAATTTTGATGTCTTCAAGAATTTTCTTTGATTTTAATTTTTTTCGAATATAATTAACATGCGAATAAGATAAATCAGTAATGTTTTCAGATTCTTTAGAATTTCTAACTTTTCTCACAGGGATAATCTCAAAAAATAAATTTTTATCTACTTTAACTTCAAAATAATCTCTAGAACCATGTATTTTTTTCTTAGGAATTCCTTTAAGAATTTGTTCCGTTAATCCTGAGAGTTTGGCATTTTCATAAGCTTTATCAAATCTTAAAAAAATATCTACATCATATTCTTTTTTCTTAATCATGGTTTTTTTTGCAAAACTTCCTCCTACAAAAACTCCTGTATTTAATTTTAATTTCTTAATTCTTTTTTTTAATTCAATCAAGAACTTTTTTAACTTCCTATCAATTTCATTCAATTCTTCTTTAGAAGGAGTTGTTTGTTCCCAGACTTTTTTTAATACAGAATTAATGTCTTTATTTTTCATCTGATTTAAGTTTACCTACTTTAAAAGTTGAGGCTATATCTATAAAATATTTTCCTTCTTCTAACTTATATACGACAGGTTTTCTACTAAATAAATTCACAACATCAATTTCATACTTCCCGTCCCCCGTAACTCTTATAGATTCTAAATCTAGGATAACTGGGGCATCTTCATCAATAATTCCTGAAATCTCACGAATATCTTTTTCAATCTTTTTTCGTTCCTCTTTAGGAATTTCAACAGGATTTTCTTTTACTTTATTTAATTGGTCTTCTCTAACATAAAAGAAAAAATGCCCATTACATTTACTACAACCTTCAATTAATTCTTTACTGGCTATAGGATAAATTTCAGAACAGTGTACACATTGATGCGGCATAATCTTTAGAATTTAATCAATTATATAAATTTTCTTATTAAAGTTTATTCAAAAAAAGTT
>CAZJDG010000005.1:17849-30098 GCA_964544725.1 Candidatus Woesearchaeota archaeon
TTAGAATTTAATCAATTATATAAATTTTCTTATTAAAGTTTATTCAAAAAAAGTTCAATTTTCTTAGGATTTCTCTTTATCTCTTTTACAATTGTTGCAGGACCAATAATTGTTACGGCACCTAAATCTCCTCCAGAAAGAGCATTCACGATTCCTTTCCTTAAAGTTCCTAAAAATCTACTATTTCCGTTTTCAGAAATAACTGCTAACTCAATCCCCTTAAAATGTTTAACATGGTCTATCATAGCCATAGTGTCTTCTATCAATCTCGTTTCTTCAGTAGCTTTTAATCTACCCTGCAGAATAAGGATATTATTTCCTAAAACAATTCTTAATATTTTTTTAATCCTCTCTCCGCTATCTAAGTTCCTTATTTCAGAATGGGGTAGGAATTGTATTGAAAATCCCTTTATATTTTTCACACTCTTTTTCATTTTCCTAAGTCACGTCTGGAAACGTGTAAATTTTTAATTTTCACTTTTATATCTTTTTTGCAAGTTTAAAGATCGACTCATAAAACTCTTCAAGGTTCTTGCCATATTTTGCACTGATACCTACAATTTCATATTCTGGAAATGCAGATTCTATTTTTTTCATGTTAGCTTTTCTTAAATCGATTTTATTAGCAACAATTAAAACAGGAATTTTTCTCGCTGCTAAATTCCCAATGATAGTAATATTTACTTGGTTATAAGGGTTTTCAGTAGCATCTAAAACAATAACGACGATGTCCATGTCATCTAACCATTTTATAGACTCAATAACTCCTTGAGTCGCTTCTTTAGCTCTCTTTTTCGAATCCCCTCTTTTTATTTTATATTTTAAGAAGTCTTCATAATCAATTCTCGTAGCTATTCCAGGGGTATCAATCATTTTGAAAGTAAGCTTCTTACCTTTGTACTTAATTTCAACCTTCTCTTTGAACTGAACATTTCTAGTTTCATGAGGAATCTTACTCACACTACCTATTTCTTCCCCTGTGAAATCTTTACATATTCTATTTGCTAAACTTGTTTTTCCCGCATTAGGTGGACCGTAAAAACCTAATTTGATATCCTTTTTATTTTTAAAAATATTACTAAATATTCTAGAAAAGAAGTTTTTGAATACTTTTATTGCCATTTTTTATAGTAGATTTGGTTAGTTTATTAAATTTTCCGTGTTGAAATAAATCTAGGATTTCTCCGAATGGGAAGATTCTTTTTTCTTTTAAACATACTAAAAATTTTACTGAAAGGAATAAGTTCAACCATTCCAGTCCTTTTCCCAGCATATTTTCTCATTATATATTTTATCTGTTCAGAATTCCACCCAATTTTTCTCAGTTTAGATTGCATTTCATTAATCTCAATCCCTCGCTTTTTTGCACTTTGAATATATGATACCAAATTATATAAATCATTCTTACTCTTGAACAAGTATCTCTCATATTTTCTTTTATACCAAACCTGCATAGCAAGATAGACTAAAAGCCCTAAAAATACAACTAAGATTAAACTTAACACAAGAATAGTTTGTCTGGATAATTTTTCTCTTTCTTCTTTAGTGAATTCAATCGCTGCAGAGAATCTCCCAATCCTTGGCGAAATAAACGCAGGTAATTCTATTATATTTAATTTTTCAGTTGTTGAAAATGCGATGTTTTTTGCATCACCAACTATTTCAATATAATAATATCCTGAAATTTCTTTTTCACCATAGTCTTTCTGAAAAACCATTTTTTCAAACTTAGGAATAATAAAAAATGAACTATTTCTATTTTGATTTTCGTTTATATTGACTTCAAAAATACTTGCAATTTCTTCTACACCCTCTTCGAATGTTCCGGAGAATTCTTTAAAATCAATAGTTGTCTGAACATTGTTTATACTCCATGATAAAATTGCGTCAAGATAAAGCGCAGATTTTGCTTCAGTGTATTCATCGTCCCCTATTTGACTTAAGATATTTAATTTAATTTTACTTTGATCCGTGTAAAATGGGAAATCATCAGCTTTTTCAGTAATGTTTATTGAAGATGGAATTCTCATGCCTATTAATAAGTTCATCATTTCAATATAGTCTGCATCTGTATTATCTGTGCTCGCATTTCTTTGTTGAATATCTGCTAGGAGAGGTTCTACTTTAGCAATATCTAAAGCCGAATTTAATGAAGTCTGTTGAAATGAAGGTAAATCTTCTATAATTCCCTTTATGTTTCCCAAATCTTCAACTCTCCTCTTCAATAAGTCATTAACGGCATCTTTTGGAGCTCTAACATTTCTATCAAAACTTGCTGAGGATTTAGCGAGATTTGAATCAATTATTGTAACGTTTATCTTGAAAGCTCCAACTTCTGGGTAAGTATAAACTGTTGAATTCTCAGTAGAAGTTCTTTTATCTCCATTTCCAAAATCCCACTCATATTTAATTATGCTCGTATTTAGACCAAATTTATCAACTTCAACCCAAAATGTTGTGGGGAATGCAGCAACAATAAGTGAGGGTTTTAGAGATTTTATCTGGGGTGTTTTTTCAATTAATATTGTTTCTGAAAATATTTTTTTATCTTCGGAATTTCCACCTAAAAATAATTTAAATGTATGATTCCCAAAACTATTTGGCAATGAAAAATTTAAGTCATCTAATTGAAGTTGGAAATAATCTGATAAAGAAGCAACCGCAGGAGTGTTAGTAATATTATATACTAAACTAGGGGATAAACGAACATTATCTATAAGATAGCTAACCTCAATATTTGTAAGATCTATTTTCTGGTTTTCTATGCCCGAAGTAAACCTGATTGGAACAACACATTCATTTGTGCAAACATTATTATATTTAATTGCAATATAATTATCAATTTCAAGTCCTATATCTGTAACAAAACTTTCCGCGCTCTCAAGTTCAGTATCATTTAATCCAAAAGTGTCAAGTCGGGCGTATTTTCCCGATTGCGTAAAGATGTTAAAATCTCTACTTGATCCAGGATCCCCCGCATAACCACAGGGATTTGTTTTTTCAGAATTAATTTTATACTCATTATTATACCCTGAATCTGAAGTTTGCAGACATACAAATACCTCTTTTAATTCTAAAGTTTTTACATCTGCAACACAACTAATTTTACCTTCTGGATTAAGATTATCAATATTTACGTTTACAAGACAGCTTCCAAGAGGGAGACTCCCTTCGAAAATATCAAATACGAAAGAAGCTATCCCATCTCCAAAACTTTCATCTCGAATGATAAAAGCTCCAAGATTTACATTAGGGGTTGCAGGTAGAATGATTTTAGAGCAAAAGGGGGTATCATCTCGAATTGGAATAATTGTATCCCCCGACTCATAACATCCTTGGTCTTCATTATAATAATTTCCAGAATGAACATAAGAACCCCATTCAAATCTATTATCATCCAAGCTAACTAAATCTATGAGTAGTTGGGGTTTTGTTGTTTCTTCCGCATCACTATTAACAGTTATAGAAAAATCAGAGTCCACTCCATTATTATCATATGTTATTCCCCCATATTCATCTCCGACAAATCTAAGTCCAAACGTTGCGGATTCTCCAGCGTTCAAATTAAAACTCACTGAATCGGCTCCATCCCCAACTGTCGCATAATCTGCATTACAATCAGTAGGAATACAGTTTAACCCTTCTCCTGGACGAATATCATTTAAGTCAAGAATTTCCATTAAGGTTTTTTTAGTTCCAAAACTACTTTCAAACAAAGAAGAAACTGGTTCATTAGTTAGAGTTATATTTATCCATCCTTTTAAGAAACTTCCAAAAGGATATGATTTGGTTATTTGATGGGATACATTTCCAACATCAAAACTAGCAGAAACATTTCCGAATATCAACAAACTCACGACTAAAAAAATAAATAACCTCTTTTTCATTTTATATGGAACCTAGCAAATTAAATTGCTTACCTATAGAAAGATAGTAATTTTATTTTATAAATCTGTCTAGAATTATTTTCTTTTTTTATTCTGGTGAGAAAACATAAAATAATATATCAAAGCAATAACTAACATCGTTGCAACAAAATTATAAAATCCAAAGAATGGAAGCTGAACTTCTGCAGGACAAGCATAACCCGATTTTCCAGAATCTACTTTAACTCCATCACACCATTTTTCATATTCAAATTCAATCTTCCCGTCAGCACAACCATCTTTGTCTTTCCCATCTTCAGGAATTTCAATTGTACATGTCTCATCAATAATTTTTATTTCATCTGTAATTGTAGATGAAGTCCAAGTTGCTTCACAATCGGGAGTATTAAAAGAACAGAAACAATCAATGTTATCTAATGTACAGTCAACTAATCCTGCAAGGCTATCTTCAATAACATCACAAGGGTCATTAGCACAATTTTGTGCATCAGCATAATTTGAACATGCATCAATTTCATTGTCTTTACAATAGTCTGGATTATCTGAAAGAGTTATTACCAAGTTATCTTCACTAGTAATTCCTTCACTATTAAATTGAAGAGTTACCTCCTTTCCAGGGTCTCCAATAGTCTCAGGAATTGTCCAAAGTGTCCTTGCTTCATCAGAACCATCAATACTTGGGTCAGAAACAATCGGATTTCTGAGAGTATCTGTGAAATCTAACCAGATTCCAAAAATTTTCTTTTCAACTTGAAATTCAACAGTTCCCCCTGTTCCTACTCCTGCATTTTTGAAAACCAAACCAACTTTAGTTGTTCCAGGAATAACTAAAGGTAATGAATTCGTTCTAGTCCAATCTGGTGTTGTCCAATATGAATATGGGATTTCAATATCAGCACAACAAATTTTAGTATTATAATTTCCAAAATTCCCAATATGGGCATTTGTGCTTCCTGATAAGGAAATCATTTCTAATGTATAGCTAGGATCAGAACAGGAGCCCGTAAAATTCTCACATCTCAAATCCCCAAAGCAAACATTGTTTCCAAGGTAGTTATTATTTTCCGGAATTTCTCCATGAGCATTTGTATAATTCGAAAGCCCAATTACTTTATTCGTCATATTCTGATCACAAATATGAGTTCCTGGATCAGTATAACATACATAGGTACCATAATTGGATTGATCCCATAATTCTCCATGAGCATTAGTTGTATCTGAAAGTCTCATAACTGTAACCTCTGCTGAAGTACAAGCACCATTTTGAACCGTGAAACTTAAAGCAGAAATATTTATTGATACAAAGACTATTACTGACAAAAAAACTAACAAATCAAAACCTCTTTTCCTCATTGTCTCTTTAGGAAAATATGTTTTATAAAGATTATCTCTCATCCCCCTTTCCAGTTAATTATTGGTTTTAGATGTTTTATTGTTTTCACGGATTCTTTTTGAGCATTCATTACTTTGAAAAAATCTTTATACGCCATTGGAAGCTCATCAATAGTTTCATTTGAAATAGTTCCTTTTATTCCTTTCATCGATTTTTTGAAATCTTCTAAAGTATATTTTTTCTTTGCACCCTTTCTACTTACACTTCTTCCTGCCCCATGGGATGAACTATCTAGAAATTTAGAATTCCCCTTCCCTTCAACTAAGAAAGAACCATCACGCATATTTCCAGGAATTATTCCTCTTTCATTTTTTTTTGCAGGAGTCGCGCCCTTACGATGAATGAAATAACCTTTTTCATAAATAGCATGGTTGTGATTTTTATTAACCCAAACTTCATATTTCAATTTTTTCCCAAAAACATTTTCAAGAATTTTTACAAATTGATAAGCCATTTCAAGACGGTTGAGAAGTGCGTATTCCAAACCAAATTCAAGAACATTAAGATACTCTTTTCCAAGGTCTGAATTTACATCCAAAGGAAAAGTTTTTTCGTACTCATTTTTCTTTTTACTTCCTGAAGCACTAATCATATATTTTTTTGCAACAGTATGTCCAACTCCCCTACTTCCAGAATGAATAACTAACCATAATTCTTTTTCTTTTTCAGCATCATAACTCAGCTCAATAAAATGATTTCCCGATCCCAAAGTCCCAAGATGTTTAATCGAAGCTGTTTTTAAATAATTCAGAATATTTTTATTGTGGATACCTTTCTCAAATTTTTTTAAAATATCTTCAAAATCTTTTTTTGTTTTATCTGTAATATCCTTAGGATGATTATATTTTCCAACTCCCATTGGAATTTTTTTAATAACTTGGCTGTAAATTAAATCTTGATTTTCTCTAACTTTCCCAATCAAATTTTTCCCTTTAATCTTTAGCGCAATAAGACCACATCCAATATCAAACCCCACCCATGCAGGAACAACAAATCCCTTTGTTTTCAAAATAGCTCCAATAGATAACCCAAATGCGCGTCAGGCATTAATGCCGCGGAAACAACAAAATCTTCAGACCAGCAATTTTTAAATTGCTCAAGGGTCTCTTTATCAACATCCAACCCATAATTATAAATCTTTTTTTTAGATTTCACGTTATTTCCCAACAAAATAGCTTTAGTCTTTTTGGACTATAAACTTCATTTGTGGCAGTAATAATCGCAGACCGAGTAAAAATACTTCCCTTAATAGAATTATCGAAGGCACATTCATTACCAATTTCACATAATTGTGCTGCGCATTCTAACTGTCCCGGAACCCTGGCATCAATCATATCTTTTAGTAAATCCAATCCATTAGACGCATTAAAATTTTCCCAAATTATTTTATCATTAACTTCTGCAAGAACTACTCTTTCTCTTAAAGTATTATTCAATTGAACTTCCCTTAAAATTGCATATTCCCTATCTGAAATTTGTTCCGCCTTCTCAGATTCACTAAGCGAAGTTTTATTTAAAATTAATAATAGAACTGTTGCTATTAATAAGATTGTAGTGAAAGATTCAACAATTCTCAACCAAGCATTTTTGTTTTTCATTTGTTTTTTTTTCGCGATGCCTACCTGTGCCCCTTGGGGTTATGTCAATGGCCAATCTTCTCTGCTTTATTTCTCCGTTTTACGCGATGCCTATGCGTAATGGCTTTTGTTCCCTTCCGTTTTCTTAGACGATTCTTCTCTTTCCATTCTTAAACGATGCGTATGTTAATCGCTGCCTATGTCAATGGCGGTTACCAGACTTTTACAATTAGGAAACCTATTTTTATATTTGCTTCTTCATCAATATACTGAATTGGAAATTCCCCAACATACACATTTACATCTAAAGGGGGTTCTAAGGAGTTTTTTGGCCAGATTATATCTCCATCTTCAAGTCTTAGGCCAACAACTTGGAACCCAATAGTAAATTCATTTCCAAAAGGGACTCCTAAAATATCTTTAAGGAGACCATAATTCTCGAAATATGCATCTTGAATTGTGTAAACATTTGATGAGGAGATAATTTCTTTTTCAATTATTGACTCTATGGAGTAATCATCTTTATCAACAGGGGTGCATCCAGTATCTTGAAGCTCAGGGGATTTATTTGTAAATTCGCTAGCAAAATAAATTTTTAAAATAGTATCAGTATTACTTTCAAGAGGCCCTACTTGAAAAGATCCTCCCCCTTCACCACTAAAACTATAATTAATAGTTTCCCCATCAAGAGTTTTTATAACTAAATTAGGATTATCTTTGGCAATATCATAAACCTTGCCCCCATTACTTCCAGCTAGTTTGATACAGCCTTTTGAGCCTAAATCAGTATTTGTTAAATTTAAAGTAAAAGTCTGAATAGTAAAATCACTCAAAGTTAAATTTTCTAATAAAGCTAATTTAAGATGACCTAAAATAAATTGCTTACTCCCTGCAGTTTTAATAATTGGATCCAATACATTGTAAAGAAAAACTAAAAAAACTACAAATATTACAAAAGACAAAACAAATTCTAAATTAGCAGCCCCTTTCCTCTTCCCCTCTCCTTTCTTAGGCGATGCGTATGCCCAATCGCTTTTCATCTTTTAAAAAAGAAAATCCTATTTATTAATTTATTGTAATCTAACAAATATGTCTAATCTAATTTCTATCTTTTCTTTTTGTTAGTTTTCTCAAGAAATAAAGAAATTTGCTCCCGCTGAAATAAAAAATGACATCAAAGTTAATGCAAATGAATGTTTAATTCCTGCTTTTAAACTTCCTTCTGCTAGTTTTCCAATCGTTAATCCGGTAAAAAGTCCCTGTATTAATAGCAGGTAAAAAAACGCATTAGAAACTTCCAGCTGTTGAGCACTACCTCCTCCAATTCCTGGAAGTCCTAATCCTCCAATTTGTCCTCCAACTTCAATATTTGTGATTAAAGGGATGATTTTGAATTGCATAACCAAAATAATAATCATGAAAACAAAAAATATAATATACCCTTGGATAACTAATGTAGAAATAATGGCTTTTCTTTCTTTTTTCAGCCTATCCGCAGTACTCACAGCTTGAGCTACAGATTCAAGAATTGTTCCAATATCTCCTCCTGATTTTTCAGCTTGTCCAATTAGAGTTATAGTTCTTGAAACAGTTTTATTTTGAACATCTTTTGAGAAAACATCTAATGCCAGTCCTAAAGGGACTCCTAAATAAATTTGATTAGCCAATTTATTTATGTTCCCACTTAACACTCCATAAGGCTTGTTTTTAACATTTATGATACTCTTACTTATTGGAGTTCCAGCCTTAACACTTTCAACTAAATTCCTTGCAAATTCAATAAACATTTCCTCTTTTTCATTTGAGACTTTAGACTCAGTCATTATTGTAAAAATAAAAGGAGATATAACAATTATGAAACCAATTCCCACCATTAAAAAGAAAAATTTAGACCCTATGAAAAATAAAGACAGAGCTAAAACTATCAATCCTGCCAATACTCCTGAAATGTGTATTCCTTTTAATTCCATTTTTCTATGTTTGTTTTTTTATTTTTATTTGTTTTACGCGATGCCTATGCGCAATGGCTTAGATTGTTGGTTGTTTTAAATGTAAAAATGTTAAAAATATTAGATTAATGAACATAACCCCTGAAATCATCATTAAAGTTATTGCCCCTGTACTGAAAGGAACTCCAAGTCCACTTATCCTCATCATCATAAGTAAAAGCATAAGGATCATTGGTGCTGCGATAACAACGCTAATATAAATATCCATAAAAGTTTCAGCTAGCTTAGTGTTTTTTTCTTTTTCAAGATTGTACTCAAAAAGTAAAGTACTGGACCTTTCTTCAAAATATCTTGGAAGGTCTCCTCCAGAGTTTATTGTTGTTGCCAAACCATTAAATATATCTGCAAGTTTTTTACTTGAAGAATTTAAAGCACCAATTCTCAAGGCACTAACCAAATCATGACCCAAAATATTAATGCTATTCATTAATTTTACAAATTCTTTTTGAGTGTAAGGATATTCTTTAGTTGCAACAAGAATACTGAAAATTTTAGTAGGGTCAATTAGTGATCCGGAAATAGCTGACATATGTATTGTTACAAATGGCAGTTCCTGATCTATTTTTCTTCTTACTCCATCTGCTTCTAATGAAGGATAAAGATACATAAATAGGAAAGTAGCGAGTGGAATAACTAATAAAATCCAAACAGTTTTTAATAATCTTAACAAAATTTGATCTTCAGAAAAAGTTACGATTGGTAGCTTAACTCCAACATTAAAAAACAAGAAAAGCAAGAAAATAAGAAATGAAGCAAAAATAGATAATAAAGTTGTAAAAGTTATTACTGAAATATAACTTTTTGGAAGAAATTCTAAATTTGATTTTACTAAGTCTTTTGGAAGAGTTTTAAATAAATCTTTTCTAAGAAGATACATTGCAAAATTGGAAAATAATCTATTTGAAATTCCAATATATCTATTAGCTTTTCTCTCTTTCTCTTGAACAACTTCCTCTTTTCCTCGCTTTAATCTTTTTAGGGTTTCTTTCTCCATAGGAGATAGTTCTGATTTACCAAATAAAGCAAGTATTTGTTCTACCCACTTCTTTAACATAAAAGAAAAAAAGAATCTAAGTTATTAAAATATTCGGATTCATTCAATCCCGAATCTCCTTAAAACTTCTATGGGTTTTTTATAATAGTCATTAATTAAATCCTGGAATTCAACAAACTCAAAAATTTTTTGTTGATAAGCTTTGTAAATTAATTGGACCCTTCGTCTGAATTCCAATTCAATTTCTTGAAGGCTTAATCCACTAGTTCTCGAAATTTTTTCAAAAATTCTACTACTTTTCTTAAAATAAAAATTATCATCAGAAGCATTCCAAACAAAAGGGGTATTAGTTAAAGCAACTCCATCTGACTGGATATTAATTATTTCCACAATTTCTCTTAATTTTCTAGTTTCTTGTTTATTTACAGTAGCGTGAGTCATAACTGTAACACAATCCAAAACATTTAGTAAAGTAGGAGGCAAATCAATAGGAGGAGTCTCTAATCTTTTTATAACAGTGTCCACAGAATCTGCGTGAATGGTACTTATAGAAGAATGTCCGGAAGCCATACCTTGAAATAAAACAAAAGCTTCCTTACCTCTGACCTCTCCAACAATTACATAATCAGGATTCTGTCTAAAAGAACTCCTCAATAATGTGAATAAATCAATTTCACCAACACTCCCAACCCCTGTTGAAGTTCTTGCAACACTTGGGAGCCAGTTTTCTCTAGGCAAATTAAGTTCACGAGTATCTTCAATACTTACCACTCTTGCCTCAGGGGGAATAAAAAACGCGATGGCATTAAGCAAAGTAGTTTTCCCTGAAGAAGTTCCACCACAAATTAAGATATTTAATTTGTGTTCAATTAATAACCATAAATAAGCGAGCATTTCTGGACTCAGGGTATTAAATCCAACTAATTGAGTAGGGGTCCAAGGTGTTTTTGTGAATTTTCTAATGGTAAATGTTGGTCCTCTAGATGTAATATCTTTAGTATAAGTTGCATTAACTCTGCTCCCATCAGGTAAACTTCCATCAAGGATAGGATTTGCATAAGAAATATACTTCCCAGTTCTTTGGGCCAACTTCTCAACAAAACTAGCAAGTTTCTCAACATCCCTAAAAATAATATTTGTTTTGATATTCCTAAAAACTCTATGAACTACATAAATCGGAGTATCAGCCCCATTACATTCAATATCTTCAACAAAATAATCTCTTAAAAATGGCTCGGCTTCATTAAAACCCACAAAATCTCTAGCAAGGTAATAATAAATTTTTTTATAACTCTCATAAGAAATACTTATCCCTAGTTCGGTTGCTAAAATCTTAAACATTTTGTCAATATAATCTAAAAGAACTTGAGGATTTTTCTCCACAATTACATCAAAATTAATCATATTCTCCATAGCCGTAATTAAGTCTTCTTTGTATTTTGTTTCTCTTTCATCTAATTTAGGTTCTTCAACTTCATAAATCATTTCTGAAATTTTTGGATTCCAATAAATATGTGCAAATGCAAACGGGGCAATCAAGGCATATCTTACATTTGTTTGAGATCTTTTGTCTGGCTTTTTTAATGGAGGAATTTCTGGATTAAAGTTTATTTCAATTTTCTTGTACGTTTGTATGCTTTCCATTTTAACCAGTTACCATAAAATTTATTTGAATCTTTCCTCCAGCAGTAGTCCCATTATTTTCAATAGAAATGGTATAAGGAGTGGGACTTTTAGTAACGGTTTTTATTTCTTCATTTCCGTTGTAGGTCACTTCAA
The DNA here is from genome assembly GCA_964544725.1 of Candidatus Woesearchaeota archaeon. Taxonomy (GTDB): domain Archaea; phylum Nanobdellota; class Nanobdellia; order Pacearchaeales; family GW2011-AR1; genus CAZJDG01. The sequence continues at coordinate 29,489 of CAZJDG010000005.1, forward strand.
ATCGACTATAATTTGCAGTTAGTACAATTAAATTTCCATTCCCAATGCTTTTAGTTTCCACTTTAACACTTCCAATTCCAATTTCATTTCCAGGTTCGCTGTATTCATAAGTGCTTTCTAACTCAAAGATAATTAAATCATTAGTGCTATTTATTATTAAATTACCTTTCTTTATTTCTAAATTTAAAACTCTTCTATTTCCCGGTCCTCCTTGAACTGCTGAAATAATTACTTCATTAATCTTTTCCATCACATCTATACTTTGTTCAATTAAAGCTTGATCTTGAATCTCTTGAACTTTCGGGAGCACGAAAGCCATAACTGCCCCAATCATCGTCAATGCAATTAATGTATAGATTACAGTTTCAACCCATATCTGACCACGAGTAGAAAAATTAAATTTCCTCTTCATATCATTTTAAGAAAGATTTTGTTTAAATAATTAATCATTATAAGTTAAGTTTTTTTATCCTTTCTTTATGCCCTTTAGGGTAAGGCGATGCCTACTTGTGCCCCTTGAGGGTATGTCAATGGCTTTTGTTCCCTTCCGTTTTCTTAGACGATGCCTATGTCAATGGCTAAACAAGAAGACTACAATCATCAATTCCAG
>CAZJDG010000005.1:30108-33167 GCA_964544725.1 Candidatus Woesearchaeota archaeon
AATTCCAGACAAGGTATCCACCGTTTCACATTGATTATTATTTACTGTTGGGGCAATTCTAATTAAGTTTGGAGGGGATTCAGTTCCCCAAGAAAAATTATAAGTTATCCCACTATTTTTTCCTGGGAGTTGAGATTCAGGTCCTCCAGAGTAAGGAGTTAAATTAGCAATAATCTGGGGATTATTAGTTAGAGTAAAAGTTTCAGATTTTGTATTCCCTGAAATAGAAACTAAAAGATTATCTAAATCAATATCTCCCATACTTATTTGAACTCTTGTTACATTAATGTCAGAATCAAAACAAGTATACCTTCTTTCAATATTTATTTTTTCGTAAATCCCAAAACAAGAACTACCTTTACCAATTTCTTTCCCAACTAAATTGTTAACTACTCCCCAAACAAGGCCTCCTAAAAATAAAGCCAAAGCGATCATAACAATTACTACCACAACTCCCGACATAGCTCTTTTACTTTTCATTTTCAAAGGGCAATTTTATATCCCTGATTCTCGTTACAGATATATGACGCCTCTCCACCTTTTTGAGAATATCCTTTTAAGATTGGAATGAATGTAATACTATCTCCTGAAACATCTAGACTATCTACGAATGCTCCCCCAACATTTAACCCTTCGTCCGGCCAATTACTCAATTCCTTTATGTCCTTAGTTTCAAAGCCACCCACTCCGGCTATTTTCAGAACCATTCCATAAATTGGAACATTTCCTGAATTTAAAATAGATAATGTGGTTTCAGAAAGACTTGCTTTAAACTTAATTTCGTTACAAACAAGTTGCGCATTTTGATCATTCTTAGTCACAGCCTCTTGTGTGAATCCTTTGAACCATGTAAAAACAATTAATGCGATAACAACCACAATTCCAATGAGCAGAACCGTTGCGATAACGGGAGATAACCCTCTCTTTCTTTTATTCACCCTTCTTTTCATTTTCATACTAATCGAAAAGGGTTTATAAATATTTTTCAATTATTAATATAGTAAGCATGGGAATATTTAAAAAGTGTTATCACTATACATAAGTAACAAAATGGGACTTGAGAAGAGAATATTTAATTGGGGAAAGAAAGCGGCAGTTGGTGCTATATTAATTGGTATGTTGGCTCTTGGAGCATGTAGGAATAGTGATCCTCCTAGAAACCCTCCTGTAGAGAACCAGGCTCCTCAAACAACTATAGAGTATACTTTTAATGGAGATAATGTAGACTATACTATTCGCGGAACAGATTCAGATGGTTATGTTAAGAATATTAAGTTATGGAAAAATGGAAACTATTCTCAAGAAGATAATCCAACTCAAACAAATCCATACACCATTACTTTTTCGGTTCCCGTAAGAATTGGGGATAATACTTTAACCGCAAAATCAACAGACGATGAAGGTTTAGAAAATTTGGAAGATACAACAAGTTCATTCACTGTAAATCCTCCAATAAATCAATCTCCCGAAACTACAATTAATGCGATTGTTAATGGGGATAATTTGGATTACATTGTTTGTGGAACTGATTCTGATGGACATGTCAGTCATATTAGCTTATTGACGAACGGAGTTATCTCTCAAGAAAATAATCCAACCACTGCAAATCCTTATTGCTTTGATTTTTCAAAACCAATAATTCCTGGAGATAATACTTTAGTAGCAACAGCAACAGACAATGACGCTTTAACAGACCCAACTGGGGCAACATTCCTTTACAATCAAGTACCTCCCGGAAACCAAGAACCAGTAACCACAGTAACAAGAAGTTTTAATGATGGATTCAGTGGAGAAGTTGATTACACTGCTTGTGCCTCAGACTCCGATGGACTTGTTGACCGTATTGACATGTGGGCAAACGGAGTTTCAATATCCACATTATACAATGTTGGGAACGAATCTTTGTTTTGTGTTTCCCCTCCAATCGGAATAATTCCTGAAGACAATGCTTTTGAAGCAAGAGCTGTGGACAGAGAAAACTTAGCAGATTCCTCAAACGCAACAAGTTCTTTTTATTCTCCAAAAAACGAAGCAGAATCAAGAGCAATTGTTGATGCTGTTTTAGCTAAAAGAGGATTAGTAGAGGGTGTTGATTATGAGAAAGATATAACTTTAACTATTAATGAATTTAATCCAGTAGTAGATTATAATTTCCTATGCTCAAGTGGAATTGGAACAAGAGCAGTTTTAGAAACAATTAGCCATGATGAAGTTTACGATGATGAAATTGCTGAAGAAGAATTATTTAGTGCTATTGGAATGCCTAATCGATACATCGCCTATCTTCCTGAAGAAGAAGCAATCCCGAGAATTGAAAACTTTTTAGATGTAACTCTTCCAAGTAGTCCTGCTTGTCCTTAATTTTATTTCTAAGAAACAGCGCACTTATATTTACTTCCTTGAGTTGAACAAGTAATTGTTCCTAAAGGTTCTTCATTACTTACTATCCCCTCGTCAGATTCTTTTATAAGATTGTCTGCATCAACTACTAAAATAGGATTATAGAGGTCTGGCTCCCCTCCTTCATTATTATATGACCATGAAATTAATGCCGGATCAGTTGTTGTCCCTGCAGGAATATTCACAGGAGTAGCACTTTGAGGATGTTCTTCAACAGAAAGCGTGGAGCCAGTAGTCACATTTACATAAACTCCAGCTGCATCATAATTTCCTTTGTTTGTAATAGTATATTGAACGGTTATCACGTTTTCTGATCCCCCACCCCCAACCAATACACTAATTATATTAACCGAACTCAATTCCAAATCAGGCTTAAGACAATTACTTGTGTCAAATTTATCACAACTAGCTGGTAAACATGCCAAAGTTCCATCTCCCCAATCTGGTTCAAATCCATTACAAGTTTCTGTTATTGGGGCAGACCCATCACAAACTTCACCACCATTTATTACATTATCTCCACAAATCGAACATTCTCCATTAGTACATAATTGACCTGCATCACAATCTGCTTCCTCCCCTTGACTACAATAAATAGTTCCACCACATCCGTCTAGTTCTGCACTACAAACATTAGCAGTACAAACTTCTGCAGGCAG
>CAZJDG010000006.1:0-27379 GCA_964544725.1 Candidatus Woesearchaeota archaeon
AGTAGTAACAAATTAGAAGATTTTTTTATTTTTTAATTTATTTTTACCATGTCTTGTTTCCTCGAGGAGTATTTATGAAAAAAGGATATAAAAATTTAGAAGAAGCAAGACATAAGATTCATTTAGTGAGAGCTAAGCAAATTAAAACTATAATCATTGCTTTATTTTTATTCTTAGTTGTACCTCTAATCACTTCTCAAGATTTAGTTATCCCTTTTAACGAAAAATATGATATAAAGAGACCTTGTTTTAACAATGGAACATTTTGTACTACTGCAGCAACTTGTAATTTTACTATCATAAGACCTAATGGAAACACATTACTTACAAATAGGATTATGACCTTTAATAATAATTTTTTTAACATCACTATTTTAAAAGATCAGAATAATGTTTTAGGATCACACCCTTCTATAATGAGTTGTTGTGAAGGGGGGCTATGTAATGCGGACACATTTGATATTGTAGTTACTGCTGATGGAAATCCAATTCAAATCTTTCCTACTCAATTTGGAATAATTCTTTTTGGCTTCTTATTAGTTGGATTTGGAACTTTATTTGAAAGATTAAGGTTATTTAAACATACGGGAGCTATTATGTTATTAGTAATGGGTGTTGTAACTTTATTTCCCGGATATTCTTTAATAAATCATTCTAATTTAGCGGGACAATCTGTTGGATTTGTTACTATTGGATTAGGATTTTGGTTTTTAATAGAAGATAGCTTTTCAAGAGACATACAAGACGAAAGATATATGCAAGACGATGAAGGAGTGTTAAAATAATGTCATATCTTCCAGATGATTTCCCATATATCAAGTTTACAATATTAAGTATTCCTTTAATTATAATGATGTGGTTTTTTGCTCCCACATTAAAATGGAAAATACTTTATACAATAGCAGTTCCAATAGGAGTAGGATTAGCATTAACAGGAAGGAGTATAAAACTTCACAGGTAAAAATAATGATAAAATTATCTTTCGTTATTGGTTCTGGATTAAGAAAAGTTGTTATAGATGATAGAAAAGTAATTATGATAACTCAAGAAACAGGTTTTACACCACTAGAAATAGATTTAGATAAAATTAACGATAGTGTATTTGCTAGAAAGATGAGTGAAGAACAATTAGAATTAATGAAAGTTGTTTCTTTATTAGAAACAGAAGTTGAAATATCAGAAGATATAATAAAAGATTTTCAACTAGTAGGGTGGAGGTTAATAAAAAGAGAATGACACTTTGGGAAGGACTAGTTGCAATGGGGGTTGTTTTATCTCTTGGATTTTTAATATTTATTAAGATGTCAAAACAAAATCCTGCTGCTGCTAATAGATTAAAAGATTGGACGCCAAAAGCTATATATGATAATGTTAAAGTTAAGATTATGCCAGAAAAAACATCACATATTTATGAAGAAAGGAGAACTTTATTATGACTAATGATAATTTTGATCAGGAAATGCTTGAAGAGATGAAAGAATTAGAGTTGGATAACCAACAAGATACAGAAGAAGATAGATTATTAACTCAACAAGAATATAATGAAGGTTATGGTTATCCAGAAGAAGAAAAGAAACATAATCAACACGAATTCTTAGCAAGGTCATTAATTTTTGATGAACCAGAGAAAGTAACCTTTATGAGTCCATCGGAACTTGGAATCCCTTTATTTAATCTTAGATTCTTATTAGATGTCGAGGATATAATTAAACATTACCTTGATGAAATGGCTAAAGATTTAGGAGTTGAAAATAAAATAGCTACATATTTTAGAGATAAGATAATAAACATAAGTTCTAGTGGAATGAGTAATAATGGTTTTGTTCAAAACTTAAATGTTACAAAGAAAATGGAATCTACGAGACAAAAGATTAGAAATATTGATAATTTGAAAGGGGGCAAGAGAAGATAAATGGTAGAAAATTTATTATTAGAAGAAGAAGAAGAAGAATTAACTTATCAACCACGATCATTAGAAAAAAGTTTAACTAAACCTAAGAAAGAAAAAAAGAAAAAAAGTTTATGGGATAGAATGTTTAAAAAACATAAGTTGAAAAAACCTAATAAGGTAGCTGTAATTTATCTTAGAAGAAATGGATCTGCTCAACCAATGGAAGTTGAAAGTAAAGGTGGTTTTTTTAATATAAATAATAAGACTTATCACGAAGATAGAGACTGTATTTATAGATTAGGAAAAGAAAATTATCCTTTTGCAATAATTCCTGAATGGAATGTTACTCCTATTGGTAAAATTAAATGGGAAGAAAAAGATATGCAAGAAAAGTTTTCAACATTACAAGATCATGTAATTAAAGGAATTAGACATGCTGAAAGAGTTAGATCAGGAGAAAGTTCAGACAGTAAATTAAACACAAAATCTTTAATTGTAATGGGAATAATTGCAATAATTGGTTTGGCATTTTTATTTCAGTATGTAGGTTAAAGGGTAGAGGAATGAGAGGGAAATTTTTAGATAGATCAAGAAAAAGTATAAGTAAAAGACTTAGAGCTAAACTTAGTTTTGATCAAGGTTATGCAGAACATCCAGTCTATACTATAAAAGGATTTACTAATGAAAAAGGTAAAGGAATAGATATGATTGAACTAATTAAATCTAATTTTAATATTTCTAAAGATGATATTGATGAACATATTAAAAACATGAGGGAAGAAATGACTGAATGGCATCGTCAAGTAGAAAGTATTTCAATAGAACATAGTAAAACCAAAATAAAATGGACTAGAGATAATGATGGAAAGATAATCTCTCCATATTCTAAGAAAGCTATGGAACTTAAGAAAGAAGAAGGTTAGTTAAATTTAAAAAGTTTCAACTATTTATTAGTTTAGTTTCATATCAAAACCTAGGGGGATTAGTTCCCCAATGATCTCCCCCTGGGTTTTTATTCTATTCTAGTTAAATTTAAAAAGATAAAACTACTAGTAATTTTGAGGAGTATATCTTTTATGGCAAAAATTACTAGGAAAGTATTTATGAATAAGAAGAACAAACAACTTTCTGTTCCTTTATCTAAGAAAGAAATCAGAGCTGTAGATCCAACTATAAGGTTTGATGATGATTTATTTGTTAAATTAGAAATTTTTAGAAAGAAGAGAAAGGATAGATAATAATGATTAATAAATTAAATAAAAATGGGAAAAATAATTTATATTATAATTATTATATGTTTAGTCTTATTCAATCTATTTATCTTTGCAGGTGCTAACTATATTTATGAAGAATTAGAAGAATGTAATCAGGATTATTTTGATTTGCATAATCTAACTAAAGATTACATTGCCGATTATAAAAAATTTGTCAAAATGAGATACTCTTCTGAATAAAAATGGTAAATGCTACAGGTGGACAAACAAGAGTAGGGAAAGAAGGTGAAGAAAGATTAGTTTTAGTTACACCAAAAGGAGAAGAAGTTGGAACTGCTGCAAGACCAAGACCTACTTTTACAAGTGGTGGAGGAGCTAGACCACCTTCTGAACCAACTGTTACAGTTAGTAGAGCTGCCGAAACTATTAAACCAGTCCAAACTATTGATCCAAGAATAGCTAGAAGAGAAACCCTACTACAACAACAACAAGAAAACGTTAGGCTAGGAAGATCTGAAGGTTTTGGATTATCAAATGCTGATTTAATTTTTCTACGAGGAGCAACAGCAAGAGATTTAAGACGAGAAGCAACAAAAAGAGGAATTGATATAGGAACTTCAGTAAAAGAATTAAGTTTTATAAATCTTATAAGTAAAGAAGCTAAAGAAGAAATTGATCGAAGGAAAAAACCTGATGAAAAAGAAAAATTATCTCCTAAAGAACTTAAAAAAAGAAGTAGAATATCTCAATTTTTAGTTCCAGGTATTCAAGTTGGAGTAAGTGTAGGTATTCCAGGGACACCAGCTTTTAAGGAACTTGGAAGAACAGTTAAGTTTCAAGAGATAACTCAATCTTTATTTGATCAGTTAGAGAAAAAAGGATTTTCTAAAGAAAAAATAGCTGGATTTACAACACTTAGTGATGAAAATATTGATAAACTTCCAAAATTAGATCAAAAACAAAAAGATACATTAAAAAGAATATCAAATGTTCAAGAAAATATTATAATTGGAGGATTACAAGAGATAGAAGAAGATCCTGAAAAGATAATTGCTGTGGTGGGTTTAAGTTCACTTGCTCCAGAAGCCTTAACTGGATTAGCAGGAACAAAAATAGGATTAAAAATATTAAATAAAGTTCCTACTTCTATAAAAAAGAAAGGGGGAGCAGCTGTTAGTAAGTTTTTAACAGGATTATACTTAACAACCACAGGATTACAAATAGCTACAGAACCAACAGCAGAATTACGAGCCAAAAAGGTTGGAAGGATAATCGCAGGAGAAGTAGCACCATTTACTATAGGAACAAAGTTAGGAGTTAAAGGTTTATTAAGAAAAGAAGTAAAAGCTGAACTTGAGAATGAAGTTTCAAAATTATCTAAAGATAAAAGAGCAGCATTTGAAGATTACTTCAAACAAGCTGAAGCCTTTGGAAGATTTGAGCCTAAATCTAGTAATATTAAATTAAATAATATAGAATCAATCCCAGATCCAAAAGCTCAAAAAGCTATAAGAGATTTTTTGAAGAAAAGTAATAAAAATGTAATTGTCGGGGGAAGTGTTGCTCAAACAGGACAAATAAAAGTTGGAAGAAAGTTGGGAGATATGGATTTATATTTAGAAACTGGAAATCCTAGCAGTACTGCAAAACAACTTGCTAATGCTTTAAAGAAAGCTGGTGTAGAAAGAGTTAGTTCTATTAGGGGTCAAGTTACTATAGGGGGGAAGAAATCTATAGAATTCCACGACATAGATAGATTATTAACTAACATTAATCAAGTTATTCCTTCATGGCAGAATCCTAGGAACTATATAATTAAAACTCCTGAAGGTATTTTGATTCAAAGAATAGGGTTACAAGCTAGAAGAAAGTTAGTAGCTGCATTTGCTGATCCTGCTAGACTAGCATCAGGTAAATATAGAAAAGACTTGCAAGATTTTAAACAAATAGCCGATAAGATATTCAAAAATGCAGAGTTGAAGGCTAGAGGTGCTTTCTTCTTTAGAGAATCTAAGATTAAGAGAGTAGAAACAGTATTTGGAAAGAAAGTTAGTAGAAAACCGATACCAGAAACTATAGAAAAGATTAAAAAGATTGATAAGCTTAAAGTAGAAGAACCTATCAAGGTTCAGGGGGCGGGGGATAAGGGGGTTAAGATTTCTAAGAAGATTAATGATAAGTTAGATTTTAAAGAATCTAATATTATGAAAAGAGCTAAGATTAAGTTAAAACAAAAACCATTTTCTAAACCTTCACAATTACCATCTCAAAAAGTAAGACCTAGCCAACCAAGATTAATAAGAAGATCTAAATTATCTCAACCTCCTGTAAAAAGAACTGGATTAAGATCTCAACCTCCAACTAAACCTTTTGAGAGAAGAGTTTTTCCTCCTAGCCAACCCACTACTAAACCAACAAAGAAGATACCTACTCCATTTGATCCACCTAGCCAACCCCCGGTAAAACTAGGAACTAAACCTTTTACTCCATTCTTTAAACCAACAAAAAAGAAAAGAGCTTTATTAGAAATCAAAAGACCTTTTGTATCTAGGACAACAAAGAAGAAACCATTGAAAAGGAAACCAACTGGTGAAGAAAGAAATATAGGGTATAATGTATTCGGAAAACCAATAAAAAAGAAGAAGTTTATAAGATTAAATTTAGTTCCAATAAGTAAAACTAAAGCAAAAGATTTAGGGAGTTTTCTGGCTGATAAAAGTTTAGCTAGAACATTCAAGTTTAAAAGAACTGACAAACCTGCTCAAAAACCTAAACTTATAGTTCCTCCAAGATATTTTGCTAAAGTACAAAGGAAGTTTAGAGATTTTAGAATAGTGAAGGGGCAACAAGTGCCGTTAAAGAATACGTTTATAGAAAAGAGAGGGAAGTTTTTATTAGATACTGTTTCCGAAAGAAAGAAGATAACATTACTTAGAAAATTATCTCAATTGAAAAAGAAATCCCTTAAACCTAAAGCTAAAAGAAGAAAAAGAGGTAAGAAGTAAACATGAATATAAGGGGACAAAGAGGTTTATTAGGAATGGCTTTGTTAATGGTTGCTTTTGTACTAATCATAACTGTATTTGTAACTATAGAGCCATTTAAAGAAACTTTAGATAATATTAGAGGTACTAGTAGTTTAAATTGCAGAGGTACACCAGATTTTAATCAAACTTTATTTGATATTGATAATAATAATACTTTAAATAAATTAACAAGAAGGCCTACTTGTTTTATTACTGGATTAACTATGGTTTATTTTATCTTAGCTTTTTTAATAGCAGTTTTAGTTTGGGTAGTTAAAAATTGGAGGAGAATAGCAAAATGATGAAGAAATATACAAATAAAACTCGTTTTAAAGCTTACTACTGGTTTTTTTCCATCTTCTGCATGGTATTGTTATCATCAATTTTAAGTGTAAACCTAGTTTCTGCTTTTGAATTTGATAATGTTATAGAAGAAGAACCTTCATTATTTTCTAAATATCCAATAGTAAAAGTTAGAAATGCTTTTGGTTTGGGAAATTTAATATCTAGGAATGAAATTATAGAACATACAGAATATTGTGGAAATATTTGTTGGACAGATTATAATATTACTCTATATAGTACACAGAAACTTTTAGATGAATTGAAATATAGTGAATTAAAACTAAGTTGGAGAGATTCAAATATTTTAGAACAAAAAGTTTTAATCAAAATAGGAGAAAAAATATCAACCAGAGACAAAATTTCTTGTAATCCTATCATTCATCCCAATGGAAGTATTGGTAATCAATGTGATATTGTAAAAGTTCAGGAAATAAAACCAATTTGGGAAGAATATAATATTGGAGATACTAAAGATATTGGTGAATATTATGTAAGGATTCAGGGAAGAAAAAATAATGCAAGAGATGTTATTGATTTCATTCCAAATTTTCAGGGAATAATAGTTTCAAGTCATGCAATATGGAATTCAACTTTTAATAATAAACTAACTCATGTATGGCAATTTAATGAGGGTTCGGGAACTGTTGGTAAGGATGAAATAACTCTTACAGGACAGAATAATGCAACTGTACAAGGAGGATGGGCCGAGGGAGTAAATGGTAGTTTCTCTTTAAATGTAACAGGTGGTACAAGTGTTGGAGCAATTATCTCTGGGTTTATAAATATGCCTGACGGAACTGCTGATTTCTCTATATCTTTCTGGGCTTATAATAGGGAAGTTTTAGGATCAGGAAATGGAATAAGTTGGTTTTATGGTAATAATTCTAATGTAATTTTAAATACTAATGATGGAACTATTCACTTTTTTGTTATTGGTGGAGGTTCGGTACAAGGAAATAGAGCTGGAGGAACTGTTTTAAATGAGTGGACACATTATACTGGAATAAGAAATTCAACTATTAGAAAGTTCTATGTTAATGGAGTTGAGATAGTATCTAGTACAACCACAGCATCTATTACACAAGATAATATAAATTTTGGATGTCAAGCAGGAGCAGTAAATTGTGCTTCTGGAAGAATAGATGAAGTTTATATGTGGAATAGAAGTTTATCTTTTGCAGAAATATTTGCTCTTAACGATAGCACATTTTTTAGTTCTTCAAGTCTGCCAACCATATCTCTTAATGAACCAATTGATAATTTTAATTCTTCAAGTAGTTCTATAGTTTTCAATTGTTCAGTAACCGAGGGAGGGATTGCAAATAATGTAATTAACTTATCATTATTAATAAACAATCAGGTAAACTTTACAGTTTTTAATACAACTCCAATTCAATCATTGGCTCTTGAAAGAAATTTAAGCATAGCAGATGGAAATCATAATTGGAACTGTCAAGCATTTACTGAGACACAAGATAATGTAACCGCAGATGAAAGGAATTTTTCAATAGACCAAACAGCTCCTTTAATAAATGTTACTTCCCCCAGAGGATTAATTAATTTTCATCTAATAGGCAATAATTTATCATTAAATTGGTCTGTATCAGACCTAAATTTAGATACTTGTTTCTATGATTATAATGGAACTAATACAACTGTTACTTGTTCAGATAATAATACTTTATTTGTACCAGAGACTGATTTAACTTCTCTAATATTTTATGCCAATGATAGTTCAGGAAATATCAATTCAAATTTTACAGAATGGGAATTTGAATTGATAGGAATAAATCAAACATTTAATGCAACAACTTTTCAAACAGCTTTAGAATCTTATGATATTAATATTATATTTAATAGCACTAAATTTACTTCAATTACTGGACAATTAATATATGATAATACTTCAATATCGTCTACAGTTTCAGGAAGTGGTGATAATTTAAATTTTAGAGCATCACAATTAATTTCTTCAACTTCTGAATTATCAAGTTTATTCTTTTGGAATTTTTCACTTACTAATGCTACAGGGACATTTAATATTACAACTGCTTCAAATACGAATATTCAAAATGTTACTCCTGTAATTTTTGATTTATGTAATACTACTCTTAATGTTTCATATCTAAATTTTACATTTACAAATGAAACAATTAGTCAAGAATCTGTAAATGCAACGATAGTTTTTACTTCAACATATTATTTAAATGATGCAACAGTCAATAAAACTGTTACTTTTTCAAATAGTTCAGAAAATCCAAGTTATAATTTTTGTTTTTCTCCATCGGATAGAGTAATTAATACTGAATCAGATATAGTTTATAATAATGAAGAAAGCCAACAAAGGATTTTTACTTTGACTTCACTTCTATCTAATTTAACATCAAACCAAGAATTATTTTTACTTCCAACTGCTAAAGGATTATTTTCTCAGTTTAGTACACAAGATTCAGTTGGAAATGTTCTTGATGGAGTAAGAGCAGTTATAACAAGATTATTGGGGGGTTCAACAATTACTGTTAGTTCAGATTTTACAGATGGTTCAGGTGTTGTTGTTTTCTTTTTAGATCCTGATGTAACCTACACTGCATTATTTTCTTTAGCAGGATTTTCTAATAATGAATTTACTTTTGTTCCAATAACTGATCAAAGAATTGTAATAATGGGTTCACCAATAACAACTATTGTTAATGGAACTGAAATATCCAGGAATACAACCTATCAAATCATTCCAAGAAATAATAGTCTTGTAAATAATACAGATGTATTGTTTGGATTTAATGTAACAAGTGCAGAAACAATAAGTTTTATTAGTATGAATATAACAAATACAACTGGAAGTCAAATTGGTTTTCAATCAAGTGCCAGTCAGGGATTAATAAGTCAAACAATAAATACTGGAAATAATACTAGGATCTCTGGATTATTTATAATTCAAACTGCTACTGAAACTATTACAGTAACAAAAGTTTGGATTGTAGGAAATGAATTTGAGGGTGATTATTCAATCTTTAGACAACTATCCCTCTATACTGAATATGGATTCTCTGATTTTTATAGATTACTAATAGTAATAATTATAATAACTGGAACTTTAATCTTTATGTCTGCTGGAGAAATAACAGATACTAGTGAAAGTAAGATTGGAGTAACAATATTAATAATCTGGATGTTTAGTTTAGTTGGATGGCTGAATAATCCATTAGTTGTAGCAGAAACAGGAATTGCAGAATTTAGTAGACAATATGGAGTAGCAATATTATCAACTGCGGCAGGATCATTTTTTGTATTGAGGAGAGTATTCATTAGGAGAATTTAAAATGGGAAAGTTAATATCATTCGTAATAATGTTGATCTTTATTGATCTATTGTTTCTAGCAACAGGTCAATTAACTTTAGATAGTCCTACCTCTGCTATTATAAATTCAATCCAAGATCCTACTATCCTATTAGATACAAACTGGTGGACAATATTAATTACTGGATTATCAGGATTAGCATTAACAACTGCTGTAGTTGCAGGATTCGTGACTAGAAGTTCTGATATTGCTATCTTCTTTGTAATGGCAGGAACATTAGCATTACTAGCTGGAGATTTTTTATTTATTTATAATCACTTAGCTTCAATAAATACTCCATTAGCAATATTAATTATGTCTCCAATTATTGTTATATTCACGTTAGTTATAGTCGAGTGGGCTCGTGGCAAGGATTGATTTAAAATGGGATGTGATATATTAGATTTAAGATGTATTTTTGTATCAGAAATAGTTGGAAACATATTATTAACAGTAATACTAGCAATAATGTTTTATTTTGTTATTGCTGCTAAGTTAAGATGGGGATTTGATACAACAATAGTTATTGCTTTCCCTATTTTATTAATAATTGGTTTAGCAATTACAGGATTTTCAGCAATAATGGCTTTCTCTACAGTAATAATTGGAATAATGTTAGCTTGGATATTTAGCGAAATAATAAGAGCTAGATGAAAATAAATAATTAATAAAAGTTAAATTTAAAAAGAGAAAAGTACTAGTAATTTTGAGGAGTTTAATTTATTTAACAAATGGGAAGTTTAAAATTAGATGGTAAAGCTATCTTTGGAATTTTCATATCTGCTATACTTGGTGTTGTACTTTTAGTTGCAATTGCTGATCAAGTTGTTTTGAATACAAATACTGCCACTGTAACAAATGGTACATTGACTGCTCCAGCAATTAATGGAACACTTGATATAACAGGAAGAGAACTGATTACAGCTATTGAAATTTATAATGGTACTAATTCCACACAAACTCTTATAGGTTTAGGGGGAGCATTACGAACTGCCTCTGTATCTGGTGGTTTGTTATCAGTCCAATTCACTTTAAATGATTCAGCAGCAAGTTATTCTGGAAAACCTGTGAACGTAACTTATACATATAATCCAGATGGTTATATCACAGATGCGAGTGCTAGATCAATTACAATATTAATAATATTATTCGGTGCATTAGGAATCTTGATAGTTGTATTAGTATTCTTGTTCAGAGGTTCTTTCGGAGAATTGATCAAGAGGTAGATGTATGGGCTTTTTCGATACTATCAAAGGAAGTATAAAGAATCAAATTGATAGAAGAAAAGAAGAGAGAGAGCATATGCAACGAATGCAATTAGAAGTAGATGTTCAAAGAAGGCAAATATTTGAAGAACGATTCAAAAAAGATGCTTTGGAAGTTGCAAAAGCTCAAGCATACAAAGATGCAGCAGAGAAATCAGGATTACAGAAATTAAGAGCTGCTAGTAGGGCTAGAAATCTAACTCAGAATAATAACATCCCTCCTGGCAGTTTTTTTGAGAAACTGCGAGATTATACTCAAAAAAATATTGCCAGGAGGGAAGATAATTTAAAGAGAACTGAGATGATGAGAGAGAATGCAGAGAAAATTAAGAATGAAAGAGTAGTTAATAAAAAAATAGGTACAAGAAAACCATTTGAAAGATCCCCATTAAAATAAACTAAATAACATGGTATTAAAATCTTACAGATTGAAGTTGAAGAAAAAGAAGAAAAATAAACGTTCAGGTAGTTTAATCTCTGATGGGATCACAGCTATATTAGGTGTTGCTTTAGTAGGAGAAACTGCAAGGGCGGTTGGAAGAATATAATGGTAGAAAAGTTTATTCAAAATTATTAGAACGAAGAGCTATCCTAGCTAGAACATTAAAGAAGTTTAGGAATTAATCACATATCATACTGAGGAGGAAATTAACAATGGTTAATGCTTTAAGAAGAAAAGTAATAAGGAAAGTAAAAAAGGTAGCTAGAAAAACAGCTAGACGAACTGCTAAAAGAGTAGCAAGAAGAAAGAGGTAATTAGTTATGACTAATAAATTATTTATAATTTTTTTTACTATTTTTTTATTTAGTTTAGTTAATGCTCAGCTTGATGTAACTAAAGATAACATTAATGTAAATGGGATTAATATTATTCCTCCACTTCCCCCTCCCTTCGACAATAACACAGGCAATGTAAACAGTTCAGATTTTTGGGATGATTTAGATACTCCTGCGGATATTAATATCAATGATCTTAATTATTCTTTTACAGATGGTTCTGTTATATTTTCTGATGGTGTTGGATTGGCAGAAGATAATGGAAATTTATTCTGGGATGATGTGAATAATAGATTAGGAATTGGAACTAATAGTCCTACTGACAGGTTACATGTAAGAGGAACTAATCCAATAATAAATGTACATGCTAATACACCAGGAAGTGGATTAGAGTTAAAACAAAGTTCAGATGCAACAGGATCAATTTTATTAGAAAGTGCAGGTTTATTTACTATTGGAACAAGTAATAATAATGATCTTTCACAGATAGCATTTGTATCTAGGGGGGAAGTTGAAGCAATGCGTTTGGATGAAGATGGAAAGTTAGGGATAGGAACAAATAATCCTTCTAGGAAGTTACATGTTGAAGGAGATGTTAATCTTAATGATACTTTGTTTGTAGATAATGATGGAAGGGTTGGAGTAGGAACAAATAATCCTCAAGCGATATTTCATTTAGATGGAGATGCAATTATTGATACAGATACAGGGAATAATCCTTTTACTTTTACTCGTTTAGGTTCATTAACAGAATCTATGGAACTAAAGATTACTGATACTTCTGCTTTTTTTACTATGGTTCAAGATGAATCACAAACAGGATCTTTTATTTTTAGGAGTGGTGGAACTTCTGGTTCTAATACTGCTTTTGATATTCAAAGATCTTCATCTGGTTCTTTATTTCATGTTACTCATGGTGGTAATGTAGGAATAGCAACTCCAAATCCAACACATAGATTTAATGTAGTTGGTGATTCAAATTTCTCTGGAAATGTTTTAATGAGTTCTTTAGATGTTAGAGGGAATGTTAATATTTCTAATGGTACAGATAATTTTATGTTTATAAATGGGACAAGTGGGTTTGTAACTTTTGGACTAGATGTTAATATTACAGGAGGTTTAATTGTCGGACAAAATGTAACTGCTAGTTTTTTTAAAGGAGATGGAAGTGAATTAACTGGAATTGCTGGAGGGATTTGGACTAATGTTTCTGGGACTGCAACTTATACGGATGATGTTAATATTACAGGAGATTTATATGTTGGTAATGCAGTTGGAGACCAAATTTTAATTCAAGATGGAAATAGTGTATCACCAGGAATAGCTTTCGCAAGTGATACAAATTTAGGAATAGGAAGAGTTGCAACTGGTGGAAAAATGGCTTTCTATGCTGATGGAGCATCAAGAGTTCAAATAAATTTTCAAGGTCTATCGGTTTTACCAAATGGAAATAAAAACACTCCATCAATCTTTTTAAATAATGTTGATACCAATACTGGAATCTGGAGACAATTAGATGACATGCTTAATTTGGGTGCTGGAGGAATTGAATTTATAAGATTAAAAGAATCAACACAAGATGAATTAATTATTAATGATGAAGGGGTTGATATAGATTTTAGAATAGAGTCTGATACTAATACTCATGCTTTTTTTATGGATGGAGCTACTGGATTTTTTAATGTTACGGAGAATACAACCTTTAAAGAAGATGTTATAATCAATGGAATACTTTATGGTGGAAGTCCTGTTGAGATTGCAGGTATAAATATAACAGATAATATTTTTATGCTTGAGGAAAACATAAATCGTTCTTTAGATTTTAACATACAAAATTTAAATAATGGTTCTAATGCTTCAGCAACAATTACAGCAAAGAATGATGTTGGGGGGACAATGTTAATTGGCATAGGAAGCAGTAATTTTATTGCTGGTGATGTTGCTTATCCAAATATGACAGGTATCTTTTCAAGGTCAAGAGGAGATATGGTATTTGCTAATTTCTTCAATAAAGTATTCATATGGCTTACTAATCCATCAGATGATAATGATCCAAATAATTTAGTTGAGATAATGAGATTAGATGAAAATGGATTGAATGTTACAGGAAATACAAATATCGAAGGTAATTTAACAGTGGATACAAATACTTTGTTTGTTGATTCTGATAATAATAGGGTTGGTATTGGTACTACAACACCTTTAGCACCTTTAGAAATTCAATCATTAGCAGCCTCAATGAGGCAAACAAGATATTCTGATACTGGTGTTCAAAGTGCAGGTCTAACAGTGCAGCGTTCTGGTGGCACTACTGTCGGCACGGATGTTATTGTGCAAGATGGTTGGAGAATTGCCAACTTTAATTTAAGGGGTTATGATGGTGCTGCATACAGAACGGCTGCAAGTATTCAAGCATTTATTGATGGTACACCTGGGGGTGGTGATATGCCTGGTAGACTTACATTTTTGACAACAGCAGACGGAGCTTCTTCTGCCACTGAAAGAATGAGGATAACTTCTACAGGAAGAGTTGGAATAGGAACAACAACCCCAACACACGAACTAAACGTAATCGGAAATGTTAATGCCACAGGAAACATAACATCTGAAAATGTGTTTATTCCAAGTTATATTTTTGCACATGATAATACAACAATGGTTTTAGCTTCTGCTAATGAATGGACTAATATTACTTTCTATGAAGAAGAAGCTGAAATAAAGAAGGGAATAAATCATACTTTTAATGATAACACTAATCATACTTTTACAATAACTAAAGATGGGATTTATAATATTGATTATAATCTTGATGTAATTGACACTTCTGCTAGTTCTACTGATATTGATGTTGCAGCTAGGATTATTTATTCTAATGGTACAGAAATAGATGGTTCTGTATTTGAAACAGATATTACCAAAAAAAATATAGAAAATGAACTTTCACATTCAATATTAGCACATCTATTAATTGGGGATGTAATAGTTTTTCAGTTTATAGCTCAAGATGTAGATGTTGAAGTTTCAACACATGGAACTTTTGGAGATAAACCTGAAAGTGTTAGTATAAGAATCGAGAAGATTGCGAATATAAGGTAACAATGCATTGTGCAAAGCCTTCATAAACAGTTTATAGACTGTGTTTTAAAAACCTAAAGATACTTAACAATAGTTAATTATTATTACACATGCAAAAAACTATTGAGAATGTAAAAAGACTGGAAGATGAGCTTGAAGATTTAAAAAGACAGATGGATATTGAAACTGACAGATATACCCTTGCCCAATATGAAATCTTAAAAAGAGCATGGAAAATTAATTTAAAAATAAATCCTCGTTATAGTAAAATGCAGTTAGCTGAATATTTTGAAATTTCTTATTCAAGAGTTAAGAGATTATTATCATTAGATAGGATGACTAATCGAACCAAAGAATTGGTTAAACAAAGGAAAATTTCTTTATTTTTAGTCGCTACAATAACATCTAGTAGAAACCGTCATTTTCAAGAAGAAATAGTTGATAAGGCTATTAAATATAATTATACAACACATGATCTAAAAAGAATGAAAATAAGTGAACTATCAGATCTAGAGAATATTAAAGATAACAGGATGATGGAGGTAGAACAGAACGGTTATACAAGAAAATATTCTGCTTATCTCGGATTCCAGAGAGCATTGAATAATATGAACCTATTTTTAACCATGCCCTTTTCAAACTTTCCACAGGAAAAACATAAGGAGTTAAGAAATAGGTTGAAGTTGCTGAAGAATATGTTGTAGGGATTATCCCCTAACTAATTTATGTTCTCCATTTATTGATTGAACAGTATATCTAACAAACTCTTTTACGAATTTTTAATAATCGTATTTCCTCCCTTAATTTTTTCATATCCAAATTATGTTTTTCATCATTACGTTGATTATTTATTTTATAATCAAAATTTGACCAAGATATTATTGGTATAAACACTAATAGAAGTAATAAATACTCTCCAGATATTACAGCACTTAATATAATTCCTGCAAATGCTATTCCTTCGCCTATATTATTTTTTTCCATTATTCACTTACCTCCTTGTCGTCTTTTTCTTTAATTGTTTATGATTATTCAGAATATCCTCAACTTCCTCTTGAAAAAATAAATAATCTAAAAACTCTTTCATTGTCTTGAATTTACTAATTTCCATTACTCCTTTCCTCCTGTTTAGGCAAAGTGTACCTTAGTTTAGTCTGTTCTAAAAATGGTTTTAATCTTTCCTTAGCAATTTCAATATATTCGGCATTTAATTCAATTCCTATAAATTTCTTATTTTGTTTTAATGCAACTATTCCTGTTGTTCCTGCACCAAAGAAAGGGTCTAAAACTATTCCATTTTGAGGACATCCTGCTTTAATTGGAGTTTCACATAGCTCCTCTGGATAAACTGCAAAATGAGCTTCTTTATATGGCCTAGTATTAATTAACCATGTGGTTCTTTTGTTTTTAAAGTCATAATCATTCTTCTTCAAACCAGCCATTCTACTTCGTCCTGGTGTATTATTAAGTTTAGTTGTACCTCTATCTCTAATAATCTTATCTTTAGTTATAGTCTTGTCTAGCTGTTGCTCAAAATAATATTTTTTGTTTTTACTAAAGAAAAACAAATATTCAAAATCTACTAAGATGTTCACATTCTTTAATTCTCTTGAATGTTTTGTTTTTTTAGTTCCTTCATCAAAAAGAGTTAAAATATCTTCTTCTTCAAAATATTTATTTTCCATCTTTCTCTCCTTTTGCCAGAAGTGTGTCCTTTGAATTTTTATTCTGTATACAAATTCTTTCTATTTCTTTTTTAAAATCTGCATGGCTAATAATCATAACTCCCTTTACGGAATATTCATTATAGAGTTGCCATAAATTATCATCTAAATTAATTACCATTTTTACCTCCTACACTTTTGCTCTGAAATATATAATCTATAGTAAAACCATATGAAAAGCAACCAACTATAATATAAAATGTATTAGGAATCAATATTATCCAAAAACTCTCAACTCCTAATTTACTTATAAGGATCATTGAAGTGTAACCTACTAATAAAACAATTATTAAGACATATCCAATTAATAAACTAATAATTATCATAGTATTTTTTAATAACTTACTTTTCATCTTCTTCTCCTTTGCTCTGGGGTATAATTTTTATTCTAACTTATTTATTCTCAAGCTTTCTACTTCTAAATTGGTCTTTGGATTCCTTACTAAAACTTTCTTAAAAGAAACTTTCTTTCCAATCAAAGATTTAGGAGATTCTGCTCCTAATTCTTTTAGCCTAGCAGAATTTGTTTTATTCAAATCAAATTCAACTTCAATTTCATTTCGTTGCAAATGCAACCTTATTCTTTTACCTTGTCCATCTAGATCTACACCTTGCGAAACTGCTAAAATAACATATTGATCTTCATCTGAATCAACATTTGCTGCTTTTAAGAAAGTTCCACCAATATAATCATTCCAACTATCTAAACTCGAATTGTTTTCTTTTTCATTATTCATTTTCTTTTATACCTCCTTACAACCTTTAAAGTTGATATCTTAGGATTCTTTTTATCTTCTCCATTATGACTGGAGACGGCAGGACTCGAACCTACACTGCGGATAGTACTTTTACCGACTCTTGCCCTAAGAGAATCGTCTCCATTATGATTGGGGTCTTGTATGCAAACTCACAAAAGATTTCTCTTTCAAGCGTTATCAACTCCAACCCCACGGTTGACTATGATCGGGGGTCTTGGGTTAAACAAGTAATGACTAAACATAACAAGTTGTCAACTTCAACCCCCACGGTTGACTATGATCGGGGGACTCGCTCTGGTTAGGAGCTTCCTATGTTAGGTCAATTCCATCCCCCGTTGATTGACTATGATACTATTAAATATATACTTACAGTTGTTAAAAATACTAGCCATAATATTATTGCAGCCATAACGTTTTCAATTTTCATTTCTTTAATCCTCCTGTTAGTTCAAGCCACCAAATAGATAATTTATGTGGTAACCATCTAATTATCCCTTTTGTTATCTTCTCACTTAAATTAAATTCTTTTTCCATTTTAATTGTGACACTCCTTTCCTACAATAAAATTCTTTAATTTTGCTGTTTTAGCATAATTATAAGCTTTTTTTTCAGTATTAAAATAATTTGTAAGATTCCCTTTATCACAATCCATGCAAACCCAATACTCTTTTTCCTCACTCAAATTAAATTCTTTTTCCATTTTAATTCAAATCTATATCGCATTGTCTGCAATATTTACTTTCTAAAGTTTCTTCTCCACAGTTTTCACATTTATTTATATTCCTAGCCCAAAAACTTTCATTAATATTAAATTCTTTTTCCATTATTCTTCTCCTAGTTCTTTTAATTTATTTAAAATTACTATCATACAAGCCCATCTTGCAGGAGTTTTAGATCCGTTAAATCTTAGCCTCTCATTTGGGAAAGTGATATGAGCTTTTGCCTCAACTAACATTCTAAACCATTCTGTTGAGGTATCTACTGGTAATAACATCACTATCATTCTTCCTTTATCCCTTTCTTCTATTGCTTTTTTAACCCAAGGCTTAGGTTTTGAATATGGGGGATTTACATAACTTCTATCTTTCCATTCAATCAACAATCCATTTTCTTTAGCATTAAGAGGACAAGGATCAAAGAAATCTTTGAATAACTCTGAAATCCAATTAGGAGATTTCCAGTTATCTTTCTCACTCAAATTAATTTCTTTTTCCATTATCTTCTTAAAACCTCTCTTATCTGTCTTAAAGCTGATTCATCATTTTCATTACATTCAGGAGCTTCATCATAATCAATAAAAATCTGTTCTATCTCACTAATCTTTTTTTCACTCAAATTAAATTCTTTTTCCATTTTAAAAAAAGGTAAGGGGAGTTAAAACTCCCACCTACTTGTTAAATCAACATACTTATTACCAAATCGGTTTTTAAACCAATCAATTATCTTTTTTATGTTCATTTTCGGTTTCCTCCATTTTTATTAACTTATGAATTACCATCTCAAAGGTTTTGGTTTTTCTATCTTTCATTGAATTAAGTTTTTCCCATAATTCATCTGAAACTTGTATTAATGTGTTTCCCATTATAAATATTATAAGTATTTAGGGTATTTAAATGTTTCGGTTATAATGGCTTTGCACAATTAATGGATTCTGCACATGAAAGTTTCTTCATAGCTTCTTTATCCTTTTCATAAACCTTAAGTGTTTTAAGATCTTTTTTATCACCGTTTCCCATAAGATAGTAGAAGAATTTATACTTATAAAAGTATCTTTCTTCTACAAAATAGAAAAAATATCTTATTTCTTTTTTTTCTATAAAATAGAATTTCTCAGGAAAATGAAATTTTATGCAAAATTCTTTGCCACAATATTTGTGTATTAATCAAAGAAATCTTCCTACATGACATCGAAGTTAATTTTTTAGAAACTCAGAAAATGTTTGTTGCACAACCAGAGGATTAAGAATTGTGCAAAAGCCGGTTATAATTTTGTCTTATCTCCCTGAAACATCTTAATCTTTTCTTTTGCTTTACCAATGTTTAATAAAACTTCAACGCCCTTACTTCTTCTTCTTTTATTACTTAATAGCGATAATCTTTTCAAAGCTTTACCAAACCACTTTGCATTAATATCTTCATGGTCTAATTCATAATCACTTCTAAATTTATTACTTAAATCCTTAACATAATAATGATTCATACTTGGTTCAAATTTAGATACAAATTCAATCACTAAAATATCATAGTCTTCAATTTGTTGATCATAATTCTTTTCATCTGTTAATTCTTTTGCTATTTCAATAATCTTATCTAACAAAAAAAATTTATCAATAGTATAGCTAATTAGGAACAATGGCATGAACAATTCTAAATTTCTGCCATAAATCCCAGAATCATCTATTTTATTGAAAATAGTGTTTATTTCAATGTTGTGTAGTTGTTGTTGTGTAGTTAGTGTAGTTAGTGTTGTATAAGTATAGTATGTATAGAGTGTAGTTTTTTTCTCATCAGAATATGAATATTTATGAGTAATGTAGTTGTTCCAATGTAGTTGTATGTTTTTTATCGTAACTACACTACACAAACTACATTCTGTTAGATTTTTCTTGATGTTTTGTATCGTTTCCTGTGTAGAAAAGTCCTCTATTAGTTTAGTTCGCGACGGGTCATTTGACCTTTCTAACACCATAGCTATACACCTATCACCCAAAACTTCATCCATTCCAGAGATATTAGCTATAACTATGGGTCTATAGGTTTCAAATTCCTCTGCTACCTGTTCTTCTCCCTCAAGAGTTTTCTTCTTTTTCATACGAAATACCTTAGTTCCTTTCTTATAACTAGCATTTAATAGTTCTCTAATTGATCCTTTATCTTTATTTGCTACTGCTTCAAACTCATCTATGCCTAAAGTTCCCTTAGTTCTAAATAATACTGCTTCTGTAGGACTAGCCATCATTTTCCCATCTTTACTCAAACAAGTAATAAGTTTTAAGGCCCTACTCTTACCAGAACCTTTCATAGCATTAAAAAATAAGTATGGAAAAGATTGGAATTCATCATGGAAATAAGTACCAATAATCCATAATGCACAAATATCATAATAATTTTCTTTCATAACCAAGTATTTTTGAAGAACATCTTTAATAATATAAAAAGTATCTCTAATTGCTTCTAAACTCTTCTTATCAATCTTAATTTCCTCACCCCTTTCTTCTTTTATGAATTCTTCTTTAATATCATAATCTATCTCATTCTTAATTGGTTGTTTAATCTTTTTTTTCCTAAACTCACTAGTCTCTTTAGATAATTCTTTTGAATTCACCATTTTCAACCTCTTTTTTATTTAACATTATTTCTCCTCCTCAATAAACTCAATCTCTTTATTTGTAAAGGAAACAATATTATCAAACTTATCAGTAATAGTAAACATATAGATCTTAACACCATTAACATCACCCATAAAAATAACTTCTTCAACAACTCCAGTATATCTTCTTTTACCTGAGTTAGTATTTAGAGAAACATGAACTTTCTTGCCTTCGTATGCCTTCATCGCCATCATCAAATTATTAACTCATCTTATTATTTAAACATTTCTATTCAAAAATTTCTAAATATTCATTATGATATTTTCCTCCATCTATATAAATTCCCAAACACCCATCTTGCTTTTTTATTTTTGTTCCCTTACGAGATAGAACTCTTTTTAATCTATCAATTTCTTTACTTGATTTTCCTTTCAAGATTTCTTCAACTATTCTTTCAGGAGGAATTGAACCAGATAATTTTTCAGTAAGAAAGTTAATATCTTCTTCTCTTTTTTTAGGATCAACTTTTTCTAATATTGTATAATCCTCATGGTAAACTCCATCAATTTTTTTATACTTAGTAGATTTAGTATGATATACAATTCCATCTATTTCTAAACATTTTTGATCTGGCAAGTATTTCATTTTAATTTCTTTTTTACTTGCCATCTTTATTCTTTCCCATCAATCTCCAGATTATATCTTCATATGATTCCCCTTTTTTTATTATATTATCTATTAAGAAATCTCTTAATTTTTTGCTTACTTGAATATTAGTTGTTTTCATATTATCTATAGTTACTACAGGTACTACAGGTTCTACAGTTTATAAATGTTTAGGTAAGGCATTATTCTGTCGTCTTCTGGTACAAAGGCGAAAGGTTTATATATTAGTGAGTGTAAAATAGTAGTGAGAAGGTGTCGCATAATGCACAAAAAATGAAGAATAAAATAAAAGTTAAAAGAGAAAGTGTCGTAATGAATGAAATGAATAATTTTTTTATCAACTTAGGTGAATTCTTTAGAGTACTTGCTTTAATTATCATTGGTTTTCTGATTGGAGCTTCTCCTAGAATAATTGAAGGTGAAGGGAAAACTACATTTTTATTGCGTTTAGTAGAAGCATTTTTGTTATTATTACTTTCATTTATCTTAACCTCAAAATCAGGAGATAAAAAATAAAAATGAGAATTGAAACAATATTTAGTTGGATATTTTTTTTAGTTGGAACTGTTGGTATCATATATTCTATAAGGAATTCAGATCCTATGCTTTTAGCTGAAAGTTCAATACTTTGGATTGGAATGTTATTTTTTGAGATGTTAATAATAAAAGATGATTTAAAGGAAAAGTTCAAGGATATTAAAAAATAAAATGGAAAGTGAAATTTTAACAATGATTATGATGGGTCAATCTTTTGTAATAGGAATGATGATTGGAGCATTGATTATTGTAATAACAAATCATGTAATAGATAAAACCTTGGAGATAAAAAATAAATAAAATGATGAAGAAATATTTAATATATTGGGAAGCTAGTAATCAGATAAGTGGAAATACAATAATTGAGTTCAATCCTAAAAAGATTATGTTAAAAGATTTGTTTGATAATTTAATTGATGGTATTAAAAATGAACCTGGTGGACACTTGGTTGATAATATATCAATTAAATTCATGGTGAAGTTAAAATGAAATCAAAAAAACTACCAAAATCAGTTAGGCCAGAAGAATTCAAATTACTAATAAGTAAGATCCCAAAAAAAGATTATTTAGCAAGAATAAGTTTCTTATTAGCTTATGGTTCTGGAATGAGAGTTAGTGAGGTTGTAAGATGTGAGCCAGTGCATTTTAGAAAAGATCAAATTTTCATTCCTGAATCTAAATATGGAGTTGAGAGAGTTGTTCCAATTCCAAAAGGATGGAAAAAAGATTTTACAAATAAACTTCCATTGAAAAGAACAAAAAGAACATTCCAAAGAAAATTCAAAGATTATAAAGAGAAAGCTGGATTAAATAAATTATATACTTTTCATTCACTTCGACATGGCTTTGCTACTAGATGCGTTGAAAGTGGAGTTCCAATTAATCAAGTTCAGATATTATTAGGACATTCTAATATAGCTACTACTGGAATTTATTTGAGGGCTAATCCTTTAGATGCTTTGAAATCTTATGGGGAGTTGTTTTGAAAATGATATATACTATTATCCTTCCGGGAGTTATAGCTAGTGTATTTATGTTTTTTTTTGGTTATTGGATAGCTTGGAGATTATATGCAAAAGAAGACCAAGATGTACCAGAGGAGGATGACAATGATACTAAAAGTTAGATTACTAAATCTAAATAAATTTGATTTAGCAGAAGAACTTGATTTAGATATGAATAAGGAAATATTAACAGATATAGAAGAAGTTTTGACAAGATTTTCACAAGACATAGGTGTTTCATGTGGTTTGAATATTTCTAAAATAACCGATAAAAGAAAATTTGAAGTGTGGATTCTTTCTTGTTTATTTTCTGGATATAGGATTAATGATACTCAAGGAGTTGGTAGTGGATACCCTGATTATGAATTATCATTGGATATGGAATGGAAAGGAAAAGAGTTTTTATCTGAATCAGATATACAAGAGGCTACAGAAGAAGCTTCAGAAGATATGAAAAAAGGATACAATAATAATAAGTATGAATATCAGTTTGCGATAAATAGAAAGATAAGAGAAAACATTTCTAAAAGGTTGGGGAAAGAAATTAAAGAAACAATATCAAATAAATATAACGATTTAAAGAAGGAGTTATATGTTGAGGTTAAGTGGAATTCAGATGGTTTAAGGGCAAATCAAGTTAATTGGATGCTAGAAAATAAAAAAAGTAAACAAATCTTTATTTTATTTATCAAGGAGGAATTTTAGCATTAAAAGAAAGATTAGAAAGAAATAAAATAAAAAGACATACAATTAACGACACTAATCAAACTAAACTTACACACAAACAAACTAAATAATGTCATACAAGATAGAAAAGACGACAAGGGAAGAAGGAAGATGAAATATTACAAATGTAAAAGATGTGGGTTCTCAGGATTGAGAAGTGAAGTTAGATCACATTTGAGACAAGAGCATATGATAAGAAGAAGATCAATGAGTATAAGTGGAGAAAAGAAAGAATCAAAAATCACCAGAGAAATGATTGTTGAGGAAATGGGATAATGGAAAACAAAAGAAACACTAGTAAAGAGAAAAAGAAAAATAACAAAGGATTCCCCTATAAAAATCTTGAGAGAAGAAAATCTAAAGATAAATCAATAGATAAAACAGATTTTAAAATTATACTATTAGCACATATAGGAAACTTTTTCTTAACAATATGGTGTATATGGAGTTATAGTGTTTATGGAATAGTTGGAACTGATCTTAGTGGATTTTTAATGTGGGGGTTAGGATTAGGATGAAATTAGACAAAATTGAATATTTTATTATTATATTAGTTGGAATATTTAAAACAGTAGCAGAGATTATTGCTTATTCGGGAGTTGTTCTTAAATGACAAAATTCCAAGACCTTAAAAAAGCAATAAGTAATCCTCCTCCAGATAGGATAGCAAAGGTAGAATATCAATCCCACTTCTTGCAGATATTAGGAATACTATTTGTTACTGGTATGTTAATCTATAAAGGATTCTGGTATATAATATTTGCTTTTATCTTCGGTGTTGGTGTAAGTTATTCTCAAGGAATTACAGCTTATCAAAAATATAATGTAATAAGAAGTATAGTTAGAAATGATTATAAGTTAGAAGAAGAAAAATCACCTTCGAGAAAAAGAGATCATATTATTAGAGATGTATTTGGTGGAACTCCCTGGTGGTTTTCAATTATTATTTCTTTAATCATTACCTATTTTATTATTGGGATTGGTTCATGGTATAAAAATTTATCTTTCGTCTTCTTTGCAATTTTCTTTCAACTAATTATTTACTTCTTTCTGATATATCATATTTCAAAACCATTTCATAAACCTAAAAAGAATAAAGAGGTGAAGGATGATGAATAAGTTTTTTGATATTTTTTTATCGATAGAAAATACTTGGATTTTACTTGTTTTATTAATAATATCTGTTATAATTTTTATTTCAATAGTAAATATTATTCGTTGGATCATCATATCATTATTTTCAAAGACAATGAAAGGAGGTTATAAAAAGATGGTTAAATCCAAAAATACAACTGCAAAGAAAACAGAAGATGAACTAGAAGAAGGTTTTATTGAAGAGCTTGATGATGATGGGGAAGAAGATGAGAATGAAGAAGGAATGATCGAAGATAAAACAGATCAAAGAATTGATAAGTTAGAATTGAATCAAGAAAAAATAGAGAAAGCAATTTCTACAAATCAAAAGTATATCAGAAAAATTTGGAATAAGATTAAGGTACAGGAAAATAATTTTAAATTATTATATGAAGCAAAAGAATGAGTATCATTGATGGCCTAACTCCAAAGCATACTGAAGAATATAAACCTGATTTTTTTGTTCAAAAAACAGCTAGAGGATATAGGCAAATAAATCCTCTAGCTTGGAATGGAAAGATTAGATATAGAGAGCAACTTAAAACTGTATTTAATATTAGAACAATTTTTACAATTGCTTTAATTTTATTTATTGCTTATAACTATTTTGAGAATACAAATTCTTGTGCAGAGTTTCAAAGTGATCCTTGTATCTATCTTCAGAACCTTACAAACTATTGTAGAGATAATCAAGTTAGCGAAGATAAACTTTTTTTTGGAGACTTAAAAGATGGTGAATCAAATACCAATACCCTACAAGGTTTTCCTTAGAAAATTCTGGATAGCTTCAAACTATGGACAACTAACTATGAAGGAAGCAAGATTGATTTTATCCAGAACTTTTAGAATGGATATTCATAATGATGGTACAAGTAGGGCAAACTGTTCTAAAATATTAAAAGAAATGGATGAAAATGGTTTTATTAATTTGAAAGCATGTAAATATGTTGAATTAATCACTCCCTTAGAGGAGTGTTGTTAGCCATAGTTTTTAACACTATTTATATATCAATGGTGCAAATTGCATTCCGCTATATTTTGGGATTTTCTTGATAATTCGGGCGATAGTTCCCTCATTCATAGTAAAACCATTCTGATTTAGGTACTTAGCTTGAGCATTAAATGCCATTTTATACTCTTTCTTTAAATATCTACACATTAACCCAAATCTAAAGTAATATTTATCTTCTTCTTCCTTTCCTCCGTCTTCTTCTGTTAAACTTTTCAATTTTTTGTCTCTATATTGTTCTTCATCAATAGGATATATTCCATAATACCTATAACTATTATTAATAAGAGGTTTAGCATAGCTATAAAACTTCTTACCTTCTAAATATAATATTTTTTTATTTTTTTTATTGTAAATTCTATAATAACCTCTTTCACCCCTATTAGTTGCGTAAACATGAAACAAACATCTGCTTCTAAAGATAGCTGCATACTTTTGAAGTAGGAATATTGTAGGTAAAATGATAATAATGAATAAATTTTTCTGTCTACACTCCATAAGTTTCCTTACAATCAACCTATTTAACTTAGTCATTGTTCCTCCAGAATCTAAACCATTAAATGCCTCATCAAAGATTAGGCATTGATTACTTTCTGACTTAGAAATAGCATCAGAGAAGTTTTTACCATTAAAACATATCCTATCAAGATTTAAAGTAGGATCTAAATACTTTCCAATCTGCAAACCTAATAAACTTTTACCAGAACCCTCTTCACCATCTATAATATAAACTCTATCCCAATCTTTTTCCTTAACTTGTTTTTTTGCCTTATCAAGCATAGCCTTTATCTCTTTAGCAATGTAATAAGGAGCTTTTTTATTCAAATCCTTCTGAATTTTCATCTACATAAACGTTCCCTTTACCTGCAGTATCTTGAATTTCACGTAGAAATTCATATCTTTTCTTTAACAGGTAAAAAAGATAAGATTTAGTTGTTGCATTAGAGATTTGATTCATAATATCTTTATTTTTTTTAATAATATCCTGTTTATCATGTTGTCTTAAAACATCTGTATATAATTCTAGCCAAACAATATCTAATTCATACTTTAAATCTCTAAAATTACCTCTTCTAATATAAGTTTTACATCTTAACCAACTATCATGTAGTCGATTGATAGAATAAAAGGCATCGTTGTACCTTGAAATCTGTTTTGTTTCTTCTTCTATAGCCATATACAACTCCTCATTAATAAACAAGATTTACATCCTTATAAATATTCCTAAAAATAAAAAAAGTTATGTTTAAAAAGAGAAGACTACTATTATCCCTGAGGAGGCTTATAGTTTAAGAAATTAAAAATGGCTTTAGGAAGATTATTAGAAGGTTTTATTACAATTCTTATTGGTGTAAACTTAATTCCATCAGTTGCTGATCAAGTAGTTGCGGCTCAAGCTGGAAATGTTACAGGTTCTGCTTCAACAATATTAGGTTTGGTTACATTGTTCTTTGCTTTAGGAATAATGATAGCTGGAGTAAATATCGCAGTTGGGGGCTTGCAGGATGTTGGGCTCATCTAATAGTAGTAACAAATTAGAAGATTTTTTTATTTTTTAATTTATTTTTACCATGTCTT
>CAZJDG010000007.1:0-9389 GCA_964544725.1 Candidatus Woesearchaeota archaeon
CAACAAATGAAACTGGTGGAACCTGGGTAAATTACACAGCAGATTATGGAAGCCCGATGGAATTAAGTAATGTAACATCATCGTGGTCTAATTTTACCTGGAGTAACAGTTCTCTAAAATATCCAGATATTGTTGGCTGGCGTATTTGGTATAGAGATAATAAATCAACTTCTCAGTATAATGCAACTGATATTTTATCTTTCCAGATTGAAGATGGAACAGAACCTCAATGGCAAAGTCTAGGAACAAATGATAGTGACGATATAATAAGTCAGGGAGAACAAATAGAATTAGTTGCTGAGGGTTATGATTTTCAGAGTTTAGATTGGGCTGTCTTATCAACAAATGAAACTGGTTCTTTTGTTAATTACTCTATTTATGATTCACCAATAGACATGAGTGATGCAGAGGATTCATGGACATGGTCTAATTTTACTTGGGACAATAGTTCTTTTTATGGGATTTTAGGATTTCAGATTTGGTATAATGACACAGCAGGAAATTATAATGTAACTGATGTTTATGCAGTAAATATTACAGCTACACCTGATTCCCCTCCAACATGGTCACAAGTTTCGGCTAATGAGACAACTCCTGATATTGGGGATTTAGTAAGTCATGATGTTTATTGGAGTGATGATAACACTATGAGTTTCGCAACTTTAGAAGTGAATTCAACAGGGGGAAGTTGTGATGCTGCTTTGAATGTTACAAACACAACATTGAGTTTAGGGAATGAATGGGCAAATTTGACTTGGACAATTCCAAATGCTTGCGAAGGGAAAGTTATTGGTTGGAGGCAGTATGCAAATGATTCTGCAAACAAATGGAATGTCACGGATTTGCAAACTTACACTGTGAAGAATATAATTCCCACTGCTTCTTTTGGAACAGATCCAATAGATAATTTTAATTCTTCTTTGAGCAGTGTGACTTTTGATTTGAAGATAGCAGATAATTTAGGAGTTGACGAATTACAATTATGGGGAAATTGGAGTGGAAGCTGGATTGCGAATCAAACAAATGCAACTCCGATTAATGATACTTATTGGAATATAACCGTGAATGGAATTCCAGATGGATTAAATCATGTGTGGGGTGTGTGGGGAAATGATACTTTAGGAAATTCTGACTGGACAGATACGAATAGAACATTTTCTGTGGATACAACTCCGCCAACAATTTCTAATCCTTTCTCAAACGAGACAGATATTCTTCAAAATGAATGGTTTTGTTTGAATATAACTGCGACTGATTCTTTGAATAGTGTTGATATTGTTTATGCAGAAGTCAATGACACAACAGCTATCTTAGTAAATTATACAATGACTGACACTGGTTCAACAACTTGTGATGGTGGAAGTGGAGATTTTGTTTACGGTGTTGAAATTCAGGGAGCTAATGTAGGAATATGGAATTACACCAAAGTTTATGCAAATGATACTTTCGGAAATATGAATGTTAATGATTTTACAGACATCAGTATAAATGTAACTGCTCCTGCAGGAAATAATCCTCCAACGATAACATGGGTTGAATCAATACCTGAGCAGACACCTAATGAGGGCGGAATCAATACAACTACCTTTAACTTCACAGTAAATGATTCTGATGGATGGGGGAATATTAATGTAAGCACTGCACAAGCAAGATTTCAACTGACGGGTGAAACTACTCGACTGAATACTTCTTGTTTGAACTGGAGTAATGATGGTTTGGGTGGTGTTAATTTTACATGTTCGATAGACATGTGGTATTTTGATGGTGCCGGCGATTGGTCAATCAACGTAACGATAAAAGATATTAATGATGCGAGTGGTGAAAATTCCTCAACTACATTCACATACAAAACATTTACAGGAATGGTCATGTCTCCTGTAGCACTGATCTGGGTAGATTTTGGAGTCTATGAAGTAAATCAATCATCAGAAAATTCAATTACTGTAAATAATACTGGTAATGCTGAGAATTTAGATATTAACATAACAGCGTATGATTTGCAGGGAGAAGGGGGAGATCCGTCAAAGTATATTTATGCTGCAAACATTAGTGTTGAGAATACTACTACTTGTTCTGGAACGCCAATGTTAAATGCGACGTCTCTCAATGTAACTTCATCAATATTGCAAAGAGGGAACAATTCTCTAAATTATAATAACGCGACTTCAGGACAAGAGCAACTGTTCTTTTGTGTAACAGCTGTTAATTCAGATTTAACTACACAATCATATTCATCGGCGGTATTTGGCGACTGGGAAATAAAAATACTTCTTACTCTAGTTGCGATTCCAAGAAAGAGAAAGAAGAAATCTAAGAAGAAAAACGAACGCCAAAGCGTGGTCATTCGGAAGAAGAAACTTTTGGATGAAGAAAATCTTCTTGATGTTCTAGATGAGAAATTAAAGAAGAGATATGGAATTGATTTAGATGAATTAGTTAGTAAAAGTAAGGTAGAAGTTGGACAAGAATTAAAGACTAAAGAAAGAATTGAAATTCCTTTAGATGTTTTTAAGCAGGAAATTGGTGCTGTTGAATCACTGACAAAGTATCTAAAAGAAAACAAGGAATTAAAATTAATTGAAATTGCTAGTCTGCTTAATAGAGACCAAAGAACAGTTGGAACAAGTTACAGAAATGCAAGAAAAAAGAAAAAAGAAAAAATAAAATTAGAGGGAAAGCAAATAAACATCCCTCTTGAAATATTCTCTGACAGAAGATTAAGTGTTTTGGAATCTCTTGTTTATTACTTAAGAAGTAAAGGACTAAAGAATTCAGAAATTGCTAAACTATTAAATAAAGACTCAAGAAATATCTGGACTTTGTATTCGAGAGCTAAAAAGAAAATAAAAAACTAAATAATGAAAAGTAATAATGCTTAAAAAGACAAAAAGAATAATCTTTAAAAAGATAAAAACTTTAAGTTATATAATTTAAAAGGGGAAAATGAAAAAATTAATTTACTTTGGTGCGTTTTTTGTTTTTGTAGTTATGATTAGTTCTTTTGCATCTGCTAATTTTCTTGATGATTTATATGGTAAAATAACAGGATATAGTACAAGTAATGCTACTTCTTTGAATATTTCAATAACAGCAAACAATGCCCCAACAATAACATGGGTTGAATCAATCCCAAATCAGGCACCTAATGAAGGGGGAATCAATACAACTACATTTAACTTCACAGTAAATGATTCTGATGGATGGGAGAATATTAATGTAAGCATTGCACAAGCATTTTTCAATAGAACGGGAGAGGTAACGCGTTCAAATACTTCTTGTTTGAACTGGAGTAATGATGGTGTGGGTGGTGTTAATTTCACATGTTCGGTAGACATGTGGTATTTTGATGGTGCCGGCGATTGGTCAATAAATGTTACCATAGAAGATGATATTGGTGCAAGTGGGGAAAATTCTTCAACAACTTTCCAATATGATTTATATAAATCAATGATCATGTCTCCGACAGTATTGGCTTGGACAGATTTTGGGGTCTCAGATACAAACCAAGGTTCAAGTAATGATCCAATTGTTGTTAATAATACTGGAAATGCTGTGGATCTAAGTATTAATGTTACGGGATATGATTTGGAAGGAGAACAAAATTCGGCATACTATATTTATGCGGCAAACTTTACTGTTGAAAATGCTTCAACAGGTTGTTCTGGAACATCAATGTTAAATCAAACATCTCTCAATGTAACTTCATCAATATTGCAAAGAGGTAATAATTCTCTAAGTTTTGATAACGAGACTTCAGGACAAGAGCAATTGTACTTTTGTGTAACAGCTGTTAATTCAGATTTAATCACACAGGCATATTCATCAGCAGCATATGGTCCATGGAATATTTTAATCGATTAATAATAAAATGAAAAAAATAATAAATAAAAGATTAGGAATGGTTGTTGGAGTTGTTAGTTTATTAGTTATGTCTCTTTTTTTCGTATCAGCATTCGGAGTTTCAACTTCTTATTGGGATGGTAATCCTTTAAAGTTAGCCCCAGGGGAATCTATGATCGTTACCTTGGGATTGCAAAACGGAGTTGGGAGTGAAAATGTAACTCTAAGGGCAAACCTTACAAGTGATGGGGATGGAATAGCAACTTTTGTTGATGAAAATTTAGATTATTTTGTTCCTCTTGGAGGAGGTGCAGGGGTTCCTGTAAAAATAGAAATTCCTGAAGATGAAAATATTCCAAGTACACATCAAATAACTATTTTATTTATGCAAGTTTCATCAGGAGGTGAGGGTATGGTTAGTGTTGCAGGAGGTTTTACAGCCAA
Organism: Candidatus Woesearchaeota archaeon; assembly: GCA_964544725.1. GTDB lineage: Archaea > Nanobdellota > Nanobdellia > Pacearchaeales > GW2011-AR1 > CAZJDG01. The sequence goes on from CAZJDG010000007.1 coordinate 4,285, forward strand.
ATTCCCCGTTGAGATTGTAGTTGAAGGAGAAAGTGAATTATATGTACCAAAACCTAAAAGAGATTTTTGGAATAAAAAAACTTTTAATTGGGCCGTTTTGATAATCTTAACAGCAATAGTCTTATTTGTGTTGAAGAGGAAAGGTAAACTTGACTTTTTATTTGGAAAAAAGAGAAAATAGCTTCTAATAAAATTTAAATAGATTATTTTGTTCCTTTATTTTATGAAAAAAAGAGTAAAGTTTTTATTCATGTTTTTTATGTTAATTTTTTCTATGGCAATTATAAATTCAATAACTGGGGACACAGTTACTGGTGAAGTAACAGAGTCTGATTTAGCTCTTACAATATCTCTTCTTGGTCCCCCTTCTTTAACAATAATAAGCCCAGAGAATAAAACGTATTTAGATAATGAATCTTTATCTGTAAATTACATTGCGGTAGGGGAGGAAACTGTATGGTACAACTTCGATAATACTCCTAATACAACTATTACTTCTTCATTCATTTTCAATATTTCACAAGGAACTCATACTCTCTACTTATACGCAAATAATAGTGAAGGAAACACGACAAAAAATGTAACCTTTACTGCAAATTCTACAAAGTTTTTAATTTTATATTCTGAATTTGCGGGCTCAACAAAAGGAGAGTCAATAGATTTTAATTCTTCTAATTATGAAGATATACAAAATCTTTCTGGAATAATTCTTGAGAATACTGATTATGGAAAAATAGAATTTAATGAAGCAATTAATTTAACAGATGATGTTGATATTAGTGATAATCAAGTTGACTTAAATTCAAATATTAATGTTTCAGATAACTTTATTGAAATAAATAGCACGGCTTTGCCTAATTTAAACAAGTCAGCTACTTTGTATTTGTATGATCTAACTTTTTCAAGCTCAAGAATAATAATTTTGAAAGACGGGGAAGAATGTCCAAGCTCAATTTGTACTAAGGAGAGCTATTCTGGAGGAATTTTGAAATTTAATGTTACGCAATTTACTTCTTACAGTGCTGATGAAACATCTTTAGATGATGAACCTAGACCTGGACCGGGAGGTGGAGGAGGTAGTTTGGCTTTCAATGTAAGTATAGATGAAATAGAAATATCTTTGAAGCAAGGAGAGATAAAAACGGAAGAGATAACAATTAAGAATAAGAGAAACACCAAACTTTCTTTTTCATTATTTTCTGATATGGGAGAACTTGTAAAAATAAGCGATGAGAGCTTTGAACTTGGACCGAAAGAGGAAAAAACAATATCTATTGATTTTATAGCTAGAGCAGATACTGTGCCAGAGTTATATCTTGGAAATCTTTTTATTGAATCTGGAGGGTTAAAAAGAGAGATTCCAATAACAATGGAAGTTGAATCTAGGGGGGCATTATTTGATGTGAAATTAAACATACCAGAAAAGTATTTACAAATTTATCTTGGAGAAGAATTAATTTCTGAAATAGAAATTTTCAATATATTTGAAACTGGAAAAGTAAATGTTACAATAGAATATTTAATAAAAGACCAGCAAAACAGAGAAATAATATCTGAAGAAGAAATTCTTTCGGTGGATAGAGGAGCTATTAGTTTTGTAAAAAAGTTTGAAATACCAGAAAACATTGAGCCAGGGAGATATATTCTCTATGTAAGAGTAACTTATGACGGGAAAGTTGCTAGTGCAAGCGCATGGTTTTATATAAATAAAGGATATCTTAGAATACTTCAAATAATACTTATTGTATTAATAATCATAACAACATTTATAATATTATTCATAATTATAAGGAGAAGGAAGGGTGAAAAAAATAAAAGAAGAGGGAAAAAATCCAAAATGGAAATGTCTAAATCTCATAAATTAGGTTCAAGAGGTTTTAATAGAAAGGTGTCTGGAATTTTGGAAAGAGAAGGTCTAAAATAATAAACTTAAAGAATTTAAATTAAAAAAGGGACACCTCTTTACTATAATCCCAAGAAAAAATGAAAAAATCAGCAAAGAAAAAAAATAATCTTTTTTCAATTAGAAAGAAAAAAATTCTTGTTAATGAAAAAAAATTAGAAATGCAAAAACTGGTCTTGAGATTATCTATAGTTAGAAATAAGATTATTAGATCTAATAAAGCAAAAAACAAATTGAAGCCTTTAAATAAAGATTTGGATAAAAAATCATTTTACTTTGATAAAGATATTTCTTTGTTAAAAAATAAATTAAATGAATTGTATAGGGAAAAGGTTCTTATTCGTAAGAAAAAATCTCACGTTGATAAATCAATAAGAAAAATGAACGATTCTGTAAAAAAAGATAATATGAGAATTATAGAGTTGGAGAAAAGAATAAAAGAAATGAAAAAGAAGAAATAAAATTTACTTCAATAATTTTTCTAAAATCTTTCTTGTGTATAAGCTCAGGTCAAAGACAACATTTAAATAAACTAATTGATTTTATAAAACAAGAGGTATAAAAAAAGAATGGTGAGAAGATCCAATGTTATTGCTGTGATGTCTCCGAAAGGTGGCGTCGGTAAAACAGTTACTACTGCTAATTTAGCTGCAGCGTTAGCTATTGAATTTAATAAAAAAGTTTTAGCAGTTGATACTAATATTTCTACCGCTTCACTTGGTTTGCACTTAGATATTTTTTATCCTAAGACCACAATACATGATGTTATTGGTAAAAAGAAAATTCCAACAGAAAAACTTATTCATGAATACCATGAAAACCTTCACGTGATTCCTGCTTCTATAAAAGTTAAGAAGAATGAAAGAAGTTTGACGGCTGCAAGAAAAAATATACAAAAAATTGTTACATATTATAATCGATTGCTTAGTGACTTGTCTAAAAAATATGATTTAATTTTATTAGATTGCGCTCCTGGTTTTGATGTTGAAGCAATTGCGGCGATGCAAGTTGCTGGAGGACTATTAATTGTTACAAATCCAGATTATCCTTCTTTAGTTACTGCCGCTAAAGCCATTCAATATGCTAAGCTGGCTAAGATGCCCGTGGGAGGAATTGTTTTGAATAAAATTATGGGTAAAAGATATGAACTGACTGCTGGAGAAATTGAAGGGGCTTTGAAAGTGAAGGTGATTGAAAGGATTCCTTTTGATAAGAAAATTCCAAAATCAATTGCTAATAGGATTCCTAATGTTTTGTTTTCTCCAAATTCTAAATCAGCTAAAGCTTACAAGAGATTGGCTGCTTCTTTGATTGGAGAAGTTTATGAGACAAATCCAATTAAGAGACTATTCAAATATTACTAGTTTTTCTGCTGACTTGTAAATAGAGGATTGTTGATGAGAAAATTCCCGCAAAATCGGTAAAAATGTCTCCTATGTCTGCGAATCTTGAAGGGACAAAAAACTGATGAACTTCATCTAGTATTGCGTAACTCATAGAGAATGCTAGAACAAGTAAAATTATTTTTTTATTAATCTTGGCCTCACCTTTTATAGAGATGAATAAGAAAAAATTGAATAAGAAAAATGCAATAAAGTGATATAATTCTGAAATTCCTATAATATTTGGGCTAGTGCTTAAACTTCCAGGAATTGAGGAAAAAAAGAAGATTTCTATTCCTATTAAAATTGTGAGGGTTATTGGGATAATTCTATTTTTTTCAAGTAGCTTTATCATTTTAGAAATTTTAAATTTAAATGTCTCTGGGGAGATTTTAACTCCCGACCTCTGCCTTTCTCAACAACTTACTCATAGGCTCAAATCAGAGATTTGGCCAATGAACGCCGAAGCGTCGTCGTTCATGAGAGCAGCGCTCTAAACCCTGAGCTACAGAGACCAAATTACTAAAAAAAATCAATTTAAAAAACCTGCCATTTAAGAATTATTAAGTAAATAAATTAATTTCAATTGTTGAAACATTGACTATTTTTCCTTCTTTGTTTTCTACTTCTTCACTATCTATTTCAATTTTTTCAACTTTAATATTTCTATCTTTTAGAAATCTTTTTCTTACTACTTCTGTTACATCAACTGCACGACTTATCCATTTTCCTCTTGCCTTAATTGTTACCGCTTTTTTGTTTTTAACAGTAAATTGCATAATCACACTCGTAACATAAGTCATAAATGGTTTCATACCTATAAAAACTATATTGCTATTTTCAGACTTTTTGTCTTCCATGTTCTCTCTTTAATTTTATTTAACTTTAGCAGTTTCTTTCTTAATTTTTTCTTCGTTAATTCTCTCTTGTTTTTTTAACTTAGATAAGAGTCCAGAGACTTGGTTTCTAATTTTTTTACTGGGTAAACTCATCCCAAGAATTTTTTTATTATCTTCAAAATTTTCATTGAATGAGAGACCCTTTGTTAAAAGTGTACTCGCTGTTCTTCTTATTAATTTTGATTTTATCTTTCCCATGACTATTCATTTTGCGAGGAACTTTTTAAAGGTTTTCGTTGGGTTTATTCGACTTTTCCAATGCTTTTGATGTTTTGAAGAGCGTCTATTAAATTTGAGATTTTTTTAGGGAGTTCACCTAGTGAAAGAACTGAATATTTTAAGTTGAACTCTAAAGCTTTTTTGGAAGCACTAAGTATCTCTTTTTCACCAATTTTTTTCTTGTTGTATGCTATAAGTAATTGTTCTTCCCCATGAATTCTCACTCTTAAAATTAATTCTTCTTTTTTTATTCCTTCAATGTTTATTATTTCAACAGAAGATTTGGATAAAAACTCTTTAACTTTTTCAAGAAACTTTTCACCAGGTTTTGCTCTTTTTACTATAGCTTTTTTCTTAATTTCTTTTTTTGGCTTTTCTTCTTTAGCAAAAATATCTAAATCTTTTTCATCACTTTTTTCCTCAATTACTTTTTCTTGTCCTTCAATTTTAGGTTTTTCCCCAATTTTCTCTCTTTCCCTAACTTTAGATTTATTTTCTGTGAAATACCTCCACCAAATTTCTTCATCTATGTAAAATGGAATTGCAAAATCTTTTATTTCCCTTATTGCAACTCTTATTGCAGGTTCAAGTTCCTTATCTTTCAAAAACTTTTTTTCTTTTAGGAAAAGATAAGTTTCTTTTTCTTTACTTTTCAAATGTTCTGCATAATTTTCTAATGAATGTTCTTGCCCCGGAAGGTAA
>CAZJDG010000007.1:9399-23021 GCA_964544725.1 Candidatus Woesearchaeota archaeon
ATTGTCGACGGAGAACTTCCCACTCTCATGTTACTTATTTTTACTTGATTTTCCCCAAATAACTCTGAAAGAAATGCGGAAGTGAATAGTATGCTCAAATTGACTTCTTTAGCAACATGAACTGGGAGACTAGGACCTTTATTTTTGAAAAAAATCATAATTTTCTCTTTTATTTGTGATGTGTCTTGGGTAGCCATAAATCCCTTAAAAGAATCTAGGTTATAAATTTATTTATGGTTTAAGCCATTTAACTTCATAATAGGTTACGTCCCCTTCTCCGTCGACAATTGCAATTAGAAGATTCTTTTTTGTAGAATGAGCCACACGGTTTTTTGCAGAAAATTCATGCCAAGTTAGTTTCTTGGATTCGTAATCTGTGAACACAATCCATTTTGCATGTTTATCTCCAACCTTTGAACCTTTTTCATAAACTCTGAATTCTGCTCCAAATTTTAAAGCAGTTTTTACTACATATCCTTTTTCCCTTAAATCTTTGAACACTGGATATTTAATTTGAAATTTTTTATCAAATCTTTGAAATTTTTTCAAAAGATCTTTTTTTGGAATCTTTTTGTTTTTTGAAATAATCTCCATTTTTCCTTTTTCAACTAAATATAATGCTTCAAAAAGAGAATATTTTATTTTTCCTTCCTTCCTTTCTCCAAATTGACTTTTATTGTTGAGTGAAAATGCTTCTTGGGAATTACTTGAGACCATCTCTCCAATTATATTTGCCTCGACTTTCATTACTTAAATATGAAAAAGTAATATTTAAAAGTTGCTGAGTAATTTCTTTTATATGAAAACCGACTTTGGGAAAATTGAAAAAAAATGGCAAGAGAAATGGGAAAAGAATGGCGTTTTCAAAGTTAAAGAGTCAAAGAAAAAGAAATTTTATTGTTTAGAGATGTACCCTTATCCTTCTGGAACTGGATTGCATATGGGTCATGCTTTTAATTATACTATTGGGGATGTTTATGCCCGATTTAAAAGAATGCAGGGATTTAATGTTCTGCATCCGATGGGTTATGATTCCTTTGGATTGCCGGCAGAAAATGCAGCAATTAATGCAAAATCCCATCCTAAAAAATTTACTGATGCGGCAATTAAGAATTTTGTAATACAACAAAAAGCTTTGGGATTAAGTTATGATTGGGATAGGAGATTGCAGAGCCATGACCCTGATTTTTACAAATGGAATCAATGGATTTTTCTTAAGATGTATGAAAAAGGACTAGTTTATCGAAAGAAATCTTCTGTTAACTTTTGTTCAAAATGTAATACTGTTTTGGCTAATGAGCAAGTGCATAATGGGACCTGCTGGAGACATGAAGATATTGAAGTTGAAATCAAACAATTAGAACAGTGGTTCATTAAAATTACAGAATATGCTGAAGAATTATTACGGGATATTGAAAAATTGGATTGGCCAGAAAGAGTAAAAGCTATGCAAAGAAATTGGATTGGAAAGAGTGAAGGGTCGGATATTGTTTTTGAGATTAATAGAAAACCTTGGAAAGTTTTCACCACAAGACCAGACACTCTTTATGGGGTTACGTTTATGGTTGTTAGTGCTCAACATTCTGAATTAATGAACCTTGTTACAGACGAACAGAAAAAAGGAGTTGAAAATTTTTTGAAAAAAATTAGAACAACTAAACAAGAAGATATTGACAAATTAGAAAAGGAAGGTGTCTTTTCAGGGAGTTATGCAATGCATCCTTTGACAAAAGAGAAGATTCCAATTTGGATTGGAAATTTTGTTTTAGCGGAATATGGTAGCGGGATGGTGATGGCTGTTCCTGCACATGATAAAAGAGATTTTGATTTTGCAAAAAAATATGGTCTTAAGATTAAATATGTTGTTTCGGGTGGAGATGAGCAAAGTTCTTACCTAGGAAATGGAAATTTGATTAACTCTGATAAATTTGATGGTTTAAATTCAAGGGAAGCGAAAGAACATATTTCTAAATTTTTAGAAAGTAAAAAATTAGGGAATAAAACAATTCAGTATAAATTGAGAGATTGGCTTGTTTCTAGGCAAAGATATTGGGGAACTCCTATTCCTATGTTGTATGATGAAGAAGGAAATATTTCTCCAGTTAATGAAAAAGATTTACCTGTGAAACTTCCAGACAAAGTTGAATTTGGAAAAGGAAATCCCCTTGAGACTTCTAAATCTTTTTTGAATATTAAGCAAAATGGTAAAAATTACCGACGAGAAATCGATACTATGGATACTTTTTTTGATTCTAGTTGGTATTTTTTGAGATTTATTGATTCTAAAAATTCTAAGAAAATTTTTGATAAAAAGAAAGTAGATTATTGGATGCCAGTGGATTTTTATACGGGAGGAGTTGAACATGCTTGCATGCATTTAATTTATGCTAGGTTTTTTACAAAAGTTTTGAGGGATTGGGGATTTATAGATAAAAATATCAGTGAGCCTTTCAAGAGACTTTTCAATCAAGGGATGGTTCATGGTGAAGATGGTTTTGTTATGGCGAAATCTAGGGGGAATGTAATTGATCCTTTAGATACTACGAAAAAATATGGTGCAGATTCTTTAAGATTATTTTTAGTTTCTATAGCTTCTCCAGATAGTGATTTCATTTGGAATTCTACAGGATTAGAAAGAATGCATAAATTTTTGACTAAATCTTTTAACTATATTTCAAATGCTAAAATTGGGAAATCTGATAAACGAGTTGAAAGTAAAGTAAATAAAACAATAAAAGAAATTACAAGAGACATTGAAAATTTAAAATATAATCTTGCAATAATAAAATTGAGAAGTTTGTTTGATTATTTGAATGGAAAAGAATTGAGCAAACAAAATCTTGAATCTTGTATTAAATTGTTTGCTCCATTTTGCCCACACCTAGCAGAAGAGCTATGGGAAAAAATTGGGAATAAAGGATTTGTCTCTTTAGCAGATTGGCCTAGTTTTGATGAAAAGAAAATTAATAATAAATTTGAAAAAGAAGAAGAATTATTTGAGAAATTAATTAGTGACATCAATCATGTTTTGAGTTTGATTCAAGAAAGAGAAAACACAAAAATAAAGAAAGTTTTTGTTTATGTTTTGCCAAATGAGAAAGAGAATTATGAGAATAACTTAGAAACTATCCAAAAAAGAACAAATTTAACTGCAAAAATTTATTCTGTTAATGATAAAGATAAATATGACCCTGAAAATAAATCTAAAAAGGTTAAACCTGGAAGACCGGGGATTTATTTAGAATGAATTGTATAATAGTTCATGGATGCCCCAGTGAAGATAGATCAAAAAATTCGGATTATATTCTTAGTAATGAAAAACATTGGATTCCTTGGTTGAAAAATGAATTAGAGAAAAACGAAATAAAAACATTTGCCCCTTTAATGCCTACTCCATGGAAACCAATGTATGAAGAATGGAAAGATATTTTTGAAAAATTACCAATTAACGAAGATTCTATTTTAATTGGGCATTCTTGTGGAGGAACTTTTTTAATTAGGTGGCTTGGAGAAACGGAGAAGAAAATCGCTAAATTGATATTGGTTTCTCCAGGGAAAATTACTATAAATAAAAATTTGAAAGATTTTTATCCTTCTAAGATAAATCCCAAAATAAGAGAGAATGTTCAAAAAATAATTATCATCACTGCCGAGGATGACCATAAATCCCATATTTCTGGAGCTTATGAATACCAAAAAGAAATTGGCGGAGAGTTAATTAGATTTGGAAAAGGATATGGACACTTTCTAGAATTTCAAATGGGAATAAAAGAATTTCCAGAGATTTTGAAAATGGTTTTGGAATAAGTAAGGTTTTTATAATTATTTTAGTTCTATCTTTCATGGAAGCAAAGTATCATTTTATGTTCATAATAGGGACTTTGATTTTATCGCTGTTCATTATAAACTTTTTTTTTGGAGATATTAGTTATGATGATTTTTTTGGAGATAAAACTTGTGGGGATGGCACTTTTTATGAGCAGTGTTCTTTGAGAAAACCATATTACTGTTCTAATGGTTTACTCTTTGAGAGAGCAAGTGTTTGTGGTTGTCCAGAAGGACTGAATCGAAATGGGGAGTTGTGTCCGTCGGAGCATCAAAAAAATCCTATTGAATTAGATTTGAAATATACTTTGAGAGGTGATGAAGGGGAATTAAAATATACGGTCTATGAAGGGATGTCTGATTATCTTTTAGATCTTCCAAAGTCAATTGATTATGAAAATGAAGATTCTTTTTCAAGAGTTGATTTTAAACTTAAGGCTATTGAAGAACCTGAGCAGGCAAGACTGCTTGAATCGCTAGTGGTTGAAATTCAGAACACGATTAATGATGAAATGGAGCAAGTTAGAATTGCAATTAGCATTGCTCAAAATTTGGAATGGGGATGGTCTAATAAAACTATTAATTTTGGAGGATTCAATTTAAATTATTCCCGGTATCCTTATGAAGTGCTTTTAGATACACAAGGAATTTGCCAAGAAAAATCTGAGTTATTAGCTTATTTATTAAAAGAATTGGGATATGGTGTTGCAATTTTTTATAATCCTACTGAAAATCATGAATCTGTAGGAATTAAGTGCCCTATTGAGGAGAGCTGGCATGGTACAGGATACTGTTTCATTGAGACCTCTGGGCCTTCAATTATTACTGATTCTTCTCTAGAATATAAGGGGGGATTAAAGTTACTTTCTGTACCTGAGGTTATGTTTATTTCTGAGGGGAAGGCTTTGGAGAAAGGGTTACCAGAGTATAAGGATGCAGATAAAATGATGAAAATTAGAAGTAGATTAAATGGAAATGGTTTTGGTCTCTTTGATGGATTTAGATTTGAGGGTCTAAAAGGGAAATATGGATTGGTAGATACTTATAATTTAGATTAGATATTTTTGACTACTAATTCTTTTAAATGAATTTTTTCTTGAAACTCTATGGAAGATGGAAGTTTGATTTTACGATTGAAGTTGATTAAACAAGTTAAAAGGATTAGTCAGGAAACTGGCGAAAAAAGAAAACACATTTCAAAATTGAATACCTCTAGATTTTTTGTGGAATTATATCATTCGTTATATGGAGGAGTTATTAACAAGGATGGACGGAATGGAAATATTGATACGATTTTAAGTAATGGTAACCTTAGAAGATTTAGTCCAGACATTGTGAGTTCTTTAGATGGGAATACCGCATTTACTGAAATTAAATCTAATTCAATAAAAAGATCTTCTCCTTTTTGTTCAAAAAACCAGATTGAGAATTATTGTTATTTGTTGTTAAGAGAACTTGAAGAAGGAGATTTAAAACCATCTGTTAATTATGCTTTTTTTAGATATGGGAATTCTTATACTAAACATTTACATAAATTAGGAAATTCAAGTTTAGTTGACGAATTAGCTAGAGGTGATAAATACCTTACAATTATGCCTCTTAATCTTTTATTTTTTCTTTTAGCTTTTTCTAATCTTGAAGAAAAAGACCAAACTACTTCAACCTCTAATATTAATTATCAGAAATATTTAATGCCACGAGGAAAAATATTAAGAACTCTTCATGAATCTGAAAATGCCATTCAAGAACTCATTGGAGAATATCTTGATCAGCCAACATGGGATCCTAAAAGGAGGTATATTGGAAATATTGAAGATTTTTTCTTGGATAAATTGAGAGCAGATAGGTCAATGTCTCCTAAAATAAATTTTAAGTATCATTCTGAACATAAAATGGATCCGTTTTCAATAACTAAGTATTCCCTTCCTGGAAAATCTCAAGCAAAATGGTTATCTCATTTTTCAAGAAACCATAGGATAATTCTTGATAATTTAGGGCTAGAAGATATTTTTGAAGATGATATTCCTTTTTAAATAAACTTTAATTAATAAAAAATGGTAAGCGTTAGATTGAGGAGAGGGAAAGGAGATTTCCATATTAGATTAAATCCTGACTCTGGCGAGAAAGAAAATACTTGTTTGTGTATTTATAATGTAGATTTTTCTACAGGTTGTTTAGCACAAGTCCCGGGAAAAGATTTACTAGATATTGTAACTAAGAATAATGGTTGTTATCCTAAAGAGGAACTGCTTAGTCTTAGAGAGGCTTTTGGAAAAATTCCTGATAAGCGGTGTGACTATTGTTATGCTATGAGGCATAATAGTGGGAGAGCAATTCCATCAGAAGTTGATGAGAAGACTCTAGCAGATTTTAAAGAGCATAGACCTGAAGTAGTAAGATTGGGAAAAAATACAGAAGTAGGGTATCAACTCTATAGAAAACCTTTAGTTGATTTTTTAGAATTATGTAAAGAATTTGGAACAAAGATAATTATGCCCACCAAGGTTCTTGAATTTGATCCATTATTAGTTGATTTACTTAAGGAGGTTGGAGGGACAATTCATTATAGTATTGGATATGATAAATTAGAGCAAGGCCCTGGTTCTCAAGGTTTCTATAATCAATGGAGAATTGAGCAAGCAGAAGCATATCATCAAAACGGGGTTAATACTGCTCTAACAATTCTTTGCGATGTAACTGCTTCAATCGAGGAAAATGATTTTAGAGGTTCAGAAATAAAATATGCCTTAGATAGTCTTCCTAGCTTACCTAAGAGAATTTTACCGATGAGATTAACATCGAGATATGTTGCAAAGATTGTTACAGGATATGATTGGGATGATTTGAAGAATCCTAAACAATTGACATTTGAAACTTTAGAAAAATACTCTCCAGAAATGAGGGAAAGACTTCAAAGAACTCCTTACACCCAAAGAGGGAATAATGATTTCACACCCCAGGAATATCATTCTGATTTTCAACCATTTATGGATAGGAATTTCTCTTGTGGGCCAATTGGAGAAACTGAAAGATGTGATAATTGCTTGGTCTATCCTGAATCGATGAATTTTTCATTTCCTACCGAACAACTAATTAAGGTGAAGTATGCGAGCCATGGCCCAAATGGAAGAGATGGGAGATATAATGGAGGGAATAAGAAAGACCCAAATTCAGGAAAACAGAAATCTATTTTTGATGATTATTAATTTCTAAGTGTGTAAGAAGAGAAAGCTGGTTTTTTATTCCTAAGTTGTTTCTTTTATCAACATCTGGAAAGAACCAATTTGCATTATTGTCTGAAGGAGGCCTCGTGTAACAAGAAACTGGGCAATTAGTTTCACAATAGATTGCATCATTTTTTCCACAACCATATTTTCCTGTAGCCCACCACCAATCATCTAATTCTATTGCAGAAATTTTCTCTCTACTTGTTACTCTTTGAAATGTTTCTGTTAAAGGCAAGACTAATTTTTCAGCCCGAATAGACCTTACTCTCCCTTCCCTAAAATCTTCATCACTGTAATGCCCCATTCTAATTAATTCTTCCTTGGCCTTACCTACAGACTTTGATAATTCTTTATCCCTTTCCATTGTTTTGAGATGGCCTTCCAAATCAATTAACCCATAACCTAAGCCTACTCTTATGGTATGTCTGTCAACTTTAATTGGAAGAGAATATTCTGAGAAGCCCCATAAACCTGATCGAACATAATTTTTCATTAAAAGTGCTGATTTTGGAACTCCAAATTGGTGATATTCATTAATTTTACTTACTGTTTTTTTAACACTCCTTGTTTTTAGTAATTGAGGATTTCCACCGCACTCTATTTCAAGTCTCTTTGCATTATGCAACAAAGTTCCTACTGGATCAGTCATAGAATTTTTTGGATGCATTATTCCTTCTCCAAAGTAAGGGACTAATAAATTTCCCAAATCTTTTCTATCGATATTTACTAATTGATCTAGACTTCCTATTTCTTCTAGGATTTCCCTCATTGCCCTATAAACTTGATCAGATTGTCTCATTGAATCAATAGAAACTGCATGGAATAGAAACAATGCATGCTCTATACATCCTTTGTCAATCCCTTCTGGAACTATTGCGTCTGGGAAAAGTTCAGAATCTGAAGAATTTCTTAATTTTTTTATATGGAGAATATTTTCCTTGTTTTCTTCTGAAACAATAGCTTTGGCTAATTTGACTGCCTTTTGATAGTCTACTTTTATTTTCCCATTTCCATTAATCATATCTTCCATCTTAGAATTCAGTATAAAAGAATTGTTATTCTAGAATTGCTTTGATTCTTCGAATTCCTGCAGATGAAGATTCTTCTTTTTTGATTTTGAATTTTCCAAGTTCACTTGTGTTCTTTACATGAGGTCCAGTGCAAACTTCTTTTGAAAAATCCCCCATTGTATAAACTTTGACAATTGAAGGGTATCTTTCAGTGAATGAAGCGTGAGCTCCACTTTTTATTGCTTTTTCAAAAGGCATTTCTTCCATAGAAATTGGGAGGGATCCTTTAATTTGTTTATTCACTAAATCTTCTATCTCTTTTTTTTCTTTATCTGTTAATTTTTTATCATGTTTAAAATCAAATCTAATTCTTTCCTGAGTGATGTTACTTCCTTTCTGTTCTACATGATCTCCTAGAACTTCTTTTAATGTCTTATGAAGTAAATGGGTTGCAGTATGATATTGCGTTGTTTTTTCTGAAGTGTCTTCTAATCCTGCGGAAAATCTTCCCTTGGTAGCTGTGCGGGAAAGTTTTTGGTGTTTTTTTAATTCTTCTTCAAAATCAGATTTTTTGAATTTTATTTTTCTATTTTTAGATTCTTCTTCAATCATCTCTAGAGGGAATCCGTAACTTTGATATAATAAAAAGGAATCTTTTCCAGATAAATTTTTTTTATTTTGAATTAAGTTATTAAACATTCTTAATCCTCTTCCAACTGTTTTCGAGAATTTAATCTCTTCTTTATTTAATTCATCTAATATTTTTTCTTTGTTCTTTTTTAATTCAGGATACGTTTCAGAATAAATTTCAAATATCGGTTCTGCAACTATTTTTGCAAATTCTTGCATGGTTAATTCTTTCCCATATCTAATTGCTCTTCGTATTAATCTTCTTAAGATATATCCTCTTTCAGTATTGCTTGGAATGACTCCATCAGAAATGATAAATACTGCCGCTTTAATGTGGTCTGCAATTACCCTCATAGCTTTTTTATGTTTATCCAAATCATATTTCTTTTTAGATAATTTTTCAATGATTTCAATTATTGGTTTAAAACTGTCTGAAAGATAATCATCTTCTAATCCATTAAGAATTGATACTGTTCTTTCAACACCCATTCCTGTATCAATGTTTTGTTGTTTTGCTTCATTGTAATTTCCTTTTTTATCTTTTTCATATTGCATTAAAACATCATTCCAAATTTCAACCCATCTATCATCCTCTGGATTGAATTTTTTTGGAGGTTTTGTTTTATTCGATTTCCAATAGAACATTTCTGTGTCTGGTCCACAAGGCCCAGTTTCTCCTGCAGGTCCCCACCAATTATCTTTTTTCCCTAGAAAGGCGATTCTTTTTTTTGGAATTCCTAATTTTTCCCAAGTTTGAGCAGCCTCATCATCTCTAGGGGCATCTTTGTCTCCTTCAAAAACACTTACTGCAAGTCTTTCTAGAGGAATGTTGAGATCTTTGGTTAAGAATTCAAAACTAAATTCTATAGCTTCTTTTTTAAAATAATCTCCTAGGCTCCAATTTCCAAGCATTTCAAAAAAAGTATGGTGTGTTGTATCTCCTACTTCTTCTATATCAGTAGTTCTAATACACTTTTGAACGTTTACTATTCTTTTTCCTAAGGGATGTTTTTGACCCATGAGATAAGGAACTAACGGATGCATCCCCGCTGTGGTAAATAAGACTGTGGGATCGTTCTCTGGAACTAGGGATGCAGAAGGAACTATCTGATGGTCTTTTGATTTAAAGAAATCCAAATATTTTTTAATTAATTCTTTTCTATCCATCTTTTTGAGAAGTAGATGGGTTTTAAAAATCTTCTCGAATAATAAAATTTAAATAGGATTTTATCTATTTTAATTTATGAGTTTAGCGGATTATTTTGAAGGTCTTCGTGAAGAAACTTTTATTCCTTCGCCTGAAGAATTACAACTTTATGAGGATACGTCTTTAATTGAAGCTGCGAATAAAAGACCCTTAGTGCTTCATGAAGGAAATGATTTAGATTGTTCAAGATATCTTAGAGTCTATACCTCAAAAGAATTGGAGGCTATAGAGAGATTAGCTGATGGATTTTTTAAGAAATTTTTGAGTTAAAAATTATTTGCTTAATTCGTTAAGTTTCCTTTGTATGTCTCTTAATTGAAGATCTATATTTTCATCAGTTTCTATCCTTTTTTTAACTCTGGGCTCATCTTCTTCTTTTAGCTCAACGTTCTTTTCCATCTCTTTGTTCAAAATTTTTTCAACATTTGGATGTGGTAGAATTTCACGTAGTTTTTGTAATTTAGAAATTGTCTCCTTCATTTTTCTTTGCATCCTTGCTTTTAATCTAAATTCTTCTATCCTTAGTGCTTTGTATCTTTTTATTGAACTTATTAGATCTAGCATATCTCTCTCTGAATGAAGTATTTGTTTTTTGCCCATTAGTGCTTCAGTGCGTTCAAATTTTAAATGAACCAGATTTTCATCTTTCATTTTAATAAATTTTTGAGAAAATGTCTCTATCTATTTTTTCAAATTGACTCTTAAGTTTTTGAATTTCTGTTTCCCATCCCTGTAATTCTTTTTCCTCTTCTTCTTTTACTCTTTTAACATTTTTTAACATCTTTTCTAACTCCATAATTTTGTGTTTGGTTTCTTCAAATATCTTTAATCCTTCTTCAAATTTGTCAAGCCTTATAAAAACAGGTTCATTTCTTGGAGTTCCCATCATGCTCCTATGTACTGTAGGTTCTTCTCGCGTGAGAGGTCTTGGCATCTTCAATATTTCATCGTGCATTGATTCATCTGCGTCAAAATCCTCTTCGTTATCATCCACTTCTTCCCCAGAAACTGCATCTTTAATTGCGTTCTGTGAAAATTTTTCTCCAAATGAGCTTGTAGGATAGGAAGGAAGTTGGGGAAGTGTGTGTTGATTTTCTAGATTAAATCCTCTTTCTAGGCTAGGCAATTCAGGTAATTTTGGAAGTTCAGGTAAACTAAATCCCTCTTTCTTTTTTTCTTTTTTTTCAAACCACCCCATTTTATAAATTATACTTTGATATATATAAAATAACATATAGGTTTAAAAACTTTTATCTTTATTGATAAATACTGAAATTTATTTTAATTAAATTTTTTTGAATATTAAAATGCCTGTGAAAAAAGATGAAAGATTGAAGAATTTTCTTAGAGAATCTGTTGTGATTATCGTAGATAAACCTGCTGAACCTATTGTTGATTTTTTAGAAGGGAATAAATATCTTAATGAATTTTTAATTGCTAAAAAACTAGAAATAACAATTAATCAAACTAGAAATATTCTTTACAAATTGTCAGATCAAGGGATTGTCTCCTCGATAAGAAAAAAAGATAAGCGGAAAGGATGGTATACTTATTTTTGGAAAATTGAAATTATTCGTGCATTGGAATTTTTGAAATTACATATTCAAAAACGATCGAATCAAGTTAAACACCAAGTAGACAGTAGGGAATCAAAAGTTTTCTATATTTGCGAACGTTGTAATATTGAATTTAATGAAGAAAATGCTTTATTGCATGAATTTACTTGTAATGAATGCGGAAATACATTTACTCTAAAAGATAATACTAAAGTTTTGAAAGAATTGAGAAAAAATTTTGTTAAACAAACAAATGATCTTCAGGAAATTGAAGAGGAATTAATTCAGGAGAGAGAGAAACTGGGCAAAAAGAAAATTAGGGAACTTCAAAAGGAAGAAAAAGAGAAAAAGAAAAAACGAGATGAGAAAAGAATTGCGTCTAAGAAAATAAGGGACGCTAAAAAAGCTCTTGAAGAAAAAACAAAGAAAAAGGTTGCCCCTAAGAAAAAGCTTATGAAGAAAGTGGTTAAGAAAAAACCAGTTAAAAAAATTGCAAAGAAAACTGTTACAAAAAAGAAACCTAAGTTTATTAAAAAAATTAAGGCTTCTAAGCGATTGACATACGCATCGTCTAAGAAAGGGGAGAATAGAAAACAAACTAAAAAGAAGGTTGTAAAAAAGAGGAAATAATTTTACAATGGGTAAGTGGTTTGAAAAAAAATTTGAGAAAAGGAATATAATCCATTCGAGAAAAAGATCTAGATCCCGTGTTAAGCTAAATTTCTTGAATAGTTTTAGTATTACAAATAAATTAATTTTTGCTAATTTAATTTTATATATTGCTTCAGTTTTTGTTCTTGTTGGCTTAGGGCCTGAATTCTTTACTAGAAATTTTGCACTTACTCCTTTTTTGATATTATCTGGACAGACATTATGGACTCTTTTGACTAGCATGTTTTCACATGTCTTATTTTTTCATATTTTTGCAAATATGTTTTCTTTATTTTTCATTGGTAATTTTTTAGAAAAAATAATTGGAAGTAAGCGATTTCTTTCGGTATATCTAACTGCTGGTTTGGTTGGAGGAATTTTCTTTGTTTTATCTGGCTTATTGTTTAATAACGATATTCCTGGAATTGGGGCTAGTGGGGCTATTTTTGGTATACTTGGTGTCTTAGCAGTTCTAGTTCCTTATTCTAAAATATATTTAATTGTTGGACCTTTAATTTTAATTGTGGCTAATGTTATTTTGGGCCCAATTATTCCTGCAGAATTTTCTTCGATGTTTAATCTTATTATTAATCTCTTAATTTTTGCTATGATTTTTTCATTGTTTTCTTTTAATTCTTCTTTAAGAAAACTTGCAGTTCCATTAGAATTGCCAATGTGGCTTTTACCAATAGTTGCAATAGTGCCTTTAGTTATTATTGGACAATTTTATCAAAAATTACCAATAGGAAATAGTGCACATATTGGGGGATTAGTTGTTGGCTTAGCTTATGGTTTTTATTTGAGAAAAAAATTCCCTAGAAAAATCCAAAAAATAAGTCAACATTTCCGATGAGCTCTCATAATTTTTTTAAAAAATATTATATTGAGAGTTGGGATTATATTAAAGAATCTAAGAAATTTATTTATTTAGTGTTTTTTCTTTTTTTCTTTTTTGGAATTGTGGGTTTTTTCTTCCCTGCTCCAGATGCAGTGATAGAACAAATCTTGAAATTTATTGAAGAATTGCTAACTAAAATTGAAGGAATGAATCAATTTGAATTGATTAATTTTATTTTGTTAAATAATTTACAGAGTTCGTTCACCAGTATGATTTTTGGAACTTTATTTGGAATTTTTCCTTTGATCGCAGTTATAGCTAATGGATATATTCTTGGTTTTGTTTCGGCTATGAGTGTTAAGGCCGGAGGAGTTCTTGTTTTATGGAAATTAATTCCCCATGGAATTTTTGAACTTCCTGCTATATTTATTTCGATGGGACTTGGATTAAAATTAGGAACTTTTATTTTACAAAAAAATAAAATTGAGAGCTTTAAAAGATATTTATGGAAATCAATAATTGTATTTTTATTTGTTGTACTTCCTTTATTGATTTTGGGAGCAATTATCGAGGGTAGTTTAATTTTTGCAGCCATGTAAATGGGATAATTTTATATACTATAATATCTTTTAGTTTTTACTCAAATTAAATCAAAAAGAGGAGGTTAAAATGGCGGAT
>CAZJDG010000007.1:23031-27024 GCA_964544725.1 Candidatus Woesearchaeota archaeon
AGGAGGTGTTGCAGCAGCAGTTGGACATTTCTGGGGAATGGAATTCTATTTGTCAGTAATCGGTGGAGCAGTTGCGGCAGTAGTAGCTTTACTTCCTGAATAAATTTAATAATTTATTTTTTATTTTTTTATCAATTCTTTTTAATAGAATTATTCTCTTAAGTCGTTGATGCCTAAGAGTACAAATAGAAGTCCAATTAGTAAGACTAACCAAAATAATCCTCCTTTGAGGAATACCCATCCTGCATTAAGGATGTTTATATTTTTTCCAAATAATGTCCATCCATAAACGGAAGAAGACCATGAAAATAAGATTAGGCCTACTAAAATCATAAGTCCAAATAAAATTTCAATCCACTTGTTCATAATTTCAAAGAGAGATTCTTTTTTAAAAAGATTTGGGTATTAATACATATATTTTTAAATTTAAGTTTGAGCGTTTTATAATGGGAGAAATTGATACTGAAAAAACTTCAAGAGAAAGCATATTTAAAGAGTCTAAGGAAATAGATGGGATCTCCATCCAAGGATATGATTTTAATCAGGGTGTGGATTATGATAAAGTCCTGGATAGTTTCATTTCAACAGGGTTTCAAGCAAGTCATTTTGGGAAGGCTATTAAAATAGTGAATAAAATGATTGAAGAGAAGGTAACTATTTTTTTAGGGGCGACTTCTAGTTTGATCACTTCGGGTATCAGAGACATCATAAGATTTTTAGCAGAACATAAAAAAATAGATGTTTTTGTTACAACTGCTGGAGGAATTGAAGAAGATATTATAAAATGTTTTGGAGATTTTAAACTGGGAAAATTTTCGGCTTCAGGAGAACTTTTGAGGGAAGAAGGGATTAATAGGACTGGGAATATTTTTGTTCCAAATTCAAGATATATTAAATTTGAAGAATTTATTAATCCTGTTTTAGAAAAACTTTACGAAGAGCAAAAAGAAACTGGGAAAATAATTTCGGTTTCAGAATTTATTAAAATTTTAGGGAAGGAGATTAATAATGAAAAGAGTATTCTTTACTGGTGTTGGAAAAATGAGATTGAGGTTTATTGTCCTGCAATAACAGATGGTTCAATTGGGGATATGATTCATTTTTTTATGTATAAACACCCTGATTTTAAAATGGATATTTTGTCGGACATCCATAAACTGAATGAGTATTCAATAACGAGGAAAAAAACAGGAATGATTCTTTTAGGTTCGGGAATAATGAAACATCATATTTGCAATGCTAATCTTATGAGGAATGGGGCGGATTATAGTGTTTATATTAATTCTGGAGAAGAATGGGATGGTGCTGACTCTAATGCTAGACCTGATGAAGCAGTTTCTTGGGGAAAAATTAAGGAGAATGGGGAATCGGTTAAAGTTTTTGGAGATGCTACAATTTTATTTCCTTTGCTAGTCGCTAAAACCTTCGTAAGTGATTAATTTTACAACAAAGCTTATAAATTTCTCATCTATTTTCTAATGATGAGTGAAAAAGAAGAACAAAATATGGAAAAAATTGAACTTAATGGGGAGGATTTGTTTATTTTAGAATCTTCTAAGGAAAAGTCTGTTGAAATTGAAAGAGATTTTACGGATGTTTTGAGAATGTTTGCTCCTGGAACTTCTTTAAGAATGGGGTTGGATGATTTGCTAAGAGCAAGGATGGGTGCTCTGATTATATTTGAAAATGAGAATGTTAAGAAAATAGTTGATGGTGGTTTTAAAATAGATATGAAATTTAGCCCTCAGAAACTTGTTGAATTATGTAAAATGGATGGGGCTATAATCTTGTCTAAAGATGGAAAGGAAATTTTGTGCGCAAACGCTTTATTAATTCCTGATTCAAGTATTTCTTCAAAGGAAACAGGAACAAGACATAAATCTGCAGAGAGGGCCGCGAAAGATGCAAATACTCTGGTTATTGCTGTTTCTGAAAGGAAGAATAAAATTTCTCTTTATTATTGGGATTTAGTCCATGAGTTAGAAAAGAGTGCAGATATTTTGAGAAGAAGCTCAGAAACTTTACAAATTTTAGAAAAACAGAGAGAATTGTTTAATACTTTGATTGCTGATTTAAATTTAATGGAGATTGAAAAATTTGTAACTCTTAATGATGTTTGTTTAGTTTTGAGAAGGTCAGAGATTATTCGAAGAATTTCTGAGAATATTAAAAGAGACTTGGTTGAATTGGGGAAAGAAGGAAGAATAGTTAGTTTAAGATTAAAAGAGTTAACATCATATCCTTTAAGAGAAGAGGAATTAATTTTGAAAGACTATTTTGGACAAAACCATTTGAAGATAGCAGAAGATTTGTCTAAGATTAATTTTGATTTTTTACTTGAAGACTCCAATATTTCTGTTATGTTGTTTGAAGATATTATTGATGATAAGCCAATTTCTCCTAGTGGACTTAGATTGCTGAGTAAAATTAACTTTTTTGAATCTTATACGGAGTTATTAATTAGAAATCTTAAAAATTTGGATAATATTCTTTTTGCTACAGATGAGGAATTGTTAGAAATTTTGGGTGACGAAGAAATCTTTAATTTTTTTAAGAAGCAATTATCAAGCTTAAAAGAAAAAATAATTTTGGGAAAACACATTTAATATGCTATTTCTTAATTAAAAAATGTTAACAAAAAAACAAATAGAAGAAATTAGAAATCATTTAGATAAAGCACAGAATCCTTTATTCTTTTTTGATAATGACTCTGATGGATTATGTTCTTTTTTATTATTGCAGAGATATATTGGGAGAGGAAAGGGAATTCCAATAAAATCATTTCCTGATTTAAATGCAGATTATGTTAGGAGAATTACTGAATTAAATGCTGATTATGTTTTTATTTTGGATAAGCCTATTGTTTCATCAGAATTTTTAGAAGAAGTTTTTAAGTTGAATGTCCCGATTGTATGGATTGATCATCATGAGATTGACAAATCTACGATTCCTGATTTTGTTAATTATTATAATCCTATTTTTAATAAAATTAAATCTAATGAACCTACAACTCATCTTTCATATCAGATTACTCAAAAAAAACAAGATCTATGGATTGCAGTTTTAGGTTGTATTGCAGATGGATTAGTTCCAGAGTTTTATTCTGAGTTCGTTGAAAGATACCCTGATTTATCAGTTGAATCTGATAACGCCTTTGAAATTTTTTATAATTCCCCAATTGGAAAGATTTTGAAATTGTTTAATTTTGGTTTGAAAGATAGAGTTACTAATGTTATTCAAATGTTAAAATTTTTAATGAAGGTTGAAACTCCCTATGAAATTTTGGAAGAGACTAAAAATAATTATTCTATGCATAAGAGGTTTAAGGAAATAGATCAAAAATATCAGAAATTGATTGGGGAAGTTGATAGGCTGAAAGATAAGGGTAAGCTTTTATTTTTTAGTTATGGTGGAGATTTAAGTATGAGCGCTGATTTGGCAAATGAACTAAGTTATAGGAATCCTGATAAATTTGTTGTTGTGGGTTATGTTTCAGGGCCAAAGGTTAATATTTCTGGGAGAGGAAACAATGTGAGGGAGCTTGTTTTGAAATCAATTGATGGTTTGAAAGGTGCAAGAGGTGGAGGACACGAGAATGCGGTTGGAGCTCAAGTTAGAATAGAGGAATTTGATAAGTTTAAGAAGAGAATGGAAGAGTTAGTTAACAATAATTAAAAAGTCTTTTTTATTTGGATAATAATGAAAAAGAGGGTTAAATTAGAATATAAGATTTCGGTTTTAATATTGCTTGTTTTTGGAGCTTTTATTATTGGAAATTCGATTATAACTCAAAATCTCACAATAACAGGATACGCTGTCATAAATAACTCCGTTTTCTCAACCACAGCAGATTTTTCAGGGGGAAATTTTAGTAATGTTACAACTTTTGGAGATAATAGTATTAAATTATTATTTAATCCAACACCAGTTGGAGATTACAATAATTCAGCCCCCCATACTCTATGGATTTTGTTTTTGATATTATTATTCAAG
>CAZJDG010000008.1:0-1015 GCA_964544725.1 Candidatus Woesearchaeota archaeon
ACCAGATTTAACTTCTGCGTCCACTGAAACATCATACTGAACAACGCAACCGCCTTCTACTTTAAGATATGCTGTGAATGTTTCATCTGAGATTTCATCATACTCATTATCATCTTCATCGTAGTCATAGTGGGTTAAGAATAATAATGGATATTGTTTTTCTTCAGCATCTACAGGAACTGTGAAAACAAATGAGGTTCTTGCTCTTTCTCCTTCATCTAAATCGCCATCTAAAACTTCTTCTAAATCAATTCCAAGTGCTTTATTATAAAGGGTTACCATAACTTGGTCTAAGAAATTTTTGTCTCCAATGTTATAAACATCTACTTGTAATTCAACTTCTTCACTACAGAAAGCCATTGTAGGTGTTGGGAATTCTTCTTCGTCAACAATAACCATTTTTTCATCGTCGCTTTCTCTGTCTATCTTAATTTCTGCTGAAAAATCTGAAGGACCGAAATCATCTAAATCATTTGAAAAATCTATACAAGTTAATTCTTCTTGTCCATCTTCGTAAGCTTTAACTTTTAGAACATAATTTCCTTCATCAAATTCTGAGGGGTCTACTCTGAATTCAAAAGTATGTGTTTCTTCTTCCTTTGCATCAACATCTCCAACTTCGTATTCTTCGTCATCTTCACTTATCCACATCATTTCATCAATTAAATTGTTTCCATCTTCATCAAATAATCCTAATTCGAAAACGACATCATCTAAATCCACATCGTCATTTCTATTGTTTTTAAGTTCAACTTCTACTTCTATAGTATCAAGAGATAACCATTTTTCGTCTTCACCTTCTCCTTTATTGTTTATTTCTACATTTAATCTTAATTGGGAAGCATTCATTGCGCCACTAACTTCTTCGTTTTCTTCGTTACAAAAATACTCAATAACATTTACTGTTCTTGTAACTTGCTCTGCAACATTACCTGCATTGTCTGAAACATCGTAAGTTACAGTATAAACTCCTTCAATAGCTGTGTCAACTGAATGCACACCTACAACGGTTAAA